>NZ_JAMPJZ010000002.1:0-205560 GCF_039961835.1 Trichocoleus sp. ST-U1 | reverse complement strand
AAAATGGTTGATACTTTGCTTGCTACTGCACTTGATTTAGTCAATCCAAAACACCTACGCAACTGGTTCACAAACTGCTGCTACTGTACTTCATGAACTTGCAATCTGCTGTAAAGAGGAAGAAACTGCCTTCAAGGTTGCTTGGAGTGCGTAAAGCGCGATTACGAAAAGGGAGATGATGGGAACTGGCATAAAAAGCCGGAATAGATATGACAACAATAAAATCAGGTTTGCCTGAATGGAGCTTATAGGGAGCTTTTTCCAGGTAAATGGGCGCAATGCGCGATCGCTCTCTCATGTTTGCGAGCGATGCGTAGAAAATAACATCGACTGGTTTATCGATGCGATCGCCTCCTGAAGAGCCAGCTGAAGCCGCTCAAGCAGAAGTGACAACAGCTCAAGCCGAAGCTGCTGCGAAGCAACGAACAGCACTTCATGCAAACGCGATCGCAGTAGAAAGAGATGCGCTCGCGCTTATTAACATCTGCAAACAACTCTGGAGTCTGGTTCCTCCAATAGGTAGACAATAGTGCTTCATACCCAAAGTACAGAGGTCACAATGTCTGAACCCACAAGAAGTCCCCAACCAATCATTTTAATTCGAGGTTTTGGTGGACTCGACGTTGCCGACGAGAAAAAAGACACCTACCAGAGATTTAATGTTGGTACCGTTTACCCTCAAAAACAAGGTGAAAACTACATCTACGAGGGGCTAATTCTGCGGTTTATGAAGTCGAACTGGAAGTACCAAGACACCACTAACGTCGTCGGGTACTACGGTAAAACTTATGCCTACGAACCGCTGCTACCGGAGAAACTGAAGCGCTCCACAGATAAGGATATCGTGGAAAAATTTATGCGCTTGAAGGAGTTGGGCTATTTTTCTGGCAATAAGATCATTATCGACCCCGGCATGGCGCTACATCTGCTGGAAACGGTGGAGCAACCCTGGCAAACTCTCTGGGTATTTCGGTACTACGACTTGGACGAGCGAAAATTTAACGTGTATGGTGAAGCTCTCGTTCGCTTGATCGACTTTATTCGGGAACTCACAGTCCAAAAGGAAGGCTTTAAGCCCAAGGTGAATATCATTGCCCATTCAATGGGTGGACTCATCGCACGCGAGGCAGTTCAACGCACTTATCCAACCTCGAAGCAACAGAAGGCAGAGAATTACATTAACAAAATTGTCACCCTCGGTACGCCGCACCAAGGCATCAGTTTCCAAATTCTCAAAAATTGGATCAATATTAGTGCGGAAGATGAGTTAAAGCATTTTAATCCTGATTTTCAAAAAGACCCTAGAAATGATGCGGCTTTCGTTAATTTTCACAACTATTTTCCCGCAGAACGACTGCTGACAGTGGTTGGAACAAACTACCGTAGCTACGACGCCGCGATCGCATCTCGGTTAAATCGCGCCTTCTCCCTAGAGGGCGAGTATGGGGCAAACTACAATCGCAGCGATGGTTTAGTCAAACAAACTTCGGCGCAAATCCCCGGCACACCGCGCACTTTCGTCCACAAGTGCCACGGGGGTGACGACTCGCTGATTACTTCACGAGAAGCGTTTGAAGTGGCAACCCGCTTCTTTTTTGGGAACGTGCGATCGCGTCTGCGCTTGGTGAAGGGAAAAGTTACTCGTGGTAAGGATTTCTTCGGCAAGAGCGAATTTTTTCTGGGCGTTTCTATCAAGCCGCGGGGTGTAGATTTCGAGCTTTTCCATCAAAGTAAAGATGCCGAAAATTGCTATGGCCCCTTTAGTCAAGTTGATCCACTTGACAAAAATGTTAACTTTTCGGAAGCCAATCAGAGTCTCGGTTTTCCTTGGGCAGATACTAACAAACTCATCTGGCAAGGATACCTCGACACGAAAAAGAGCCTCAGTACCAAAGATATGGTGTTGCGCGTAGAATTTTATATTGGCGAACGCGATCTTTATGGCTTTGGTTTCTCGGACAACAAGATTTTCAACAAGCAGTACTACGTCCGTGCCTTGCTACCAACCAATCTACAGCCCAACCTGAAACTCTACCTCCATGCCGATGAGCAGTTTATGCGGGAAGGCTTCCAGCCTTCGCCGCAGGAGGAGATGCAGAAGGTGAACGGCGGCTGGCAGTTTGATGTCAGAGAAACCGGGTTCGAGGGGACTTTCCGGATCGAACTGGATAAAATTCCCGAAAATGGTCAGCCAATCCCGTTTGTATAGGTAATTCTTGTCACCTTTCCCCAACCTCTCTCCAGAATGGGAGAGCTTTCAATTGTCCTCCTTCCCATGTAAGGAAGGGGATTAGGGGGTTAGGTGTATCTTAAGTAGCGATCGCAGAGTGGGGGCTGAGGACAGTTTGCTTTTCTTTACGAAACTCACAACACTTTTGGTCGGATCTACCTCCAGAATGGTTTTGAGTAACAACGCCGATTACAGCAATCATCATGTCTCAGCCCACAATAGAATCCATCCTTCAAGAAAAACGCTTATTCCAGCCACCGGCTGAATTTTCACAAAAGGCACATATTAAAAGCCTGGAGGAATACCAGCAACTTTATGACCGCGCGAAGGCTGACCCCCAGAAGTTTTGGGCAGAACTTGCAGAACAAGAGTTGCACTGGTTCCAGAAGTGGGATACGGTGCTGGATTGGCAACCGCCTTTTGCCAAGTGGTTTGTGGGTGGTAAAACAAATATTTCCTACAACTGCCTGGATAGACACTTAACTACCTGGCGCAAGAACAAAGCCGCTTTAATTTGGGAAGGGGAACCGGGCGACTCGCGGACCCTGACTTATTCCCAGTTGCATCGGGAAGTTTGTCAATTTGCGAATGTTTTGAAACAGTTAGGCGTGGAAAAAGGCGATCGCGTCGGGATTTATATGCCGATGATTCCGGAAGCCGCGATCGCGATGTTAGCTTGTGCCAGAATTGGGGCAGCCCACAGCGTCGTTTTTGGCGGTTTCAGTGCAGAAGCGTTGCGCGATCGCTTAATCGATGGACAAGCCAAAGTAGTTGTCACCGCTGATGGCGGTTGGCGCAAGGATGCGATCGTTCCCCTCAAAGAGCAAGTTGATAAAGCTTTAGCTGATGGCGCTGTCCCCAGCGTGCAAAACGTCCTAGTTGTCAAACGCACTGGACAAGAAATTTATATGCAGACAGGCGGACGCGACCATTGGTGGCATGAGATGCAAAAGACTATCTCCGCCGATTGTCCCGCCGAACCGATGGATAGCGAAGATTTGCTGTTCATCCTCTATACCAGCGGCAGTACCGGCAAACCGAAAGGCGTTGTGCATACCACTGCTGGTTACAACCTCTACACCCACATGACCACCAAGTGGATTTTTGACCTTCAGGATACGGATGTCTACTGGTGTACTGCTGATGTGGGCTGGATTACCGGACACAGCTACATTGTCTATGGTCCCCTATCCAACGGTGCCACCACCGTAATGTACGAAGGTGCGCCTCGTGCCTCGAATCCCGGCTGTTTTTGGGATGTCATTGAAAAACACGGTGTCAACGTTTTTTATACCGCACCGACGGCAATTCGCGCTTTCATCAAGATGGGCGAAGACTTACCCAACGCCAGAAATCTCTCTTCCCTACGATTGCTGGGAACCGTAGGCGAACCAATTAACCCGGAGGCGTGGATGTGGTATCACCGCGTAATTGGTGGCGAAAAGTGTCCGATTGTCGATACCTGGTGGCAAACTGAGACGGCTGGCATTATGATTACGCCGCTACCTGGGGCAATTCCCACTAAACCCGGTTCTGCTACCCTTCCTTTTCCTGGAATCCTCGCTGATATTGTGGATTTGGAAGGCAACCCAGTCCCCGCCAGCGAAGGTGGATATCTGGTCGTTAAGCATCCTTGGCCTGGGATGATGCGAACCGTCTACGGTGACCCCGATCGCTTCCGCCGCACCTACTGGGAACACATCCCCCCCAAAGATGGGCATTATGTCTACTTTGCCGGAGATGGTGCCAGACGCGATGAGGATGGTTATTTTTGGGTGATGGGGCGTGTGGACGATGTGCTGAATGTGTCAGGACACCGCTTAGGCACGATGGAAGTGGAATCCGCTTTAGTTTCTCATCCTGCGGTTGCTGAAGCTGCGGTTGTGGGTAAGCCGGATGAACTCAAAGGTGAAGAAGTAGTCGCTTTTGTTACTTTAGAAGGTACGTATAGTCCCAGTGAAGAACTGAGTAAAGAACTCAAAAAACACGTTGTCGCGGAGATAGGCGCGATCGCGCGTCCCGGTGAAATTCGCTTCACCGACTCCTTACCCAAAACTCGTTCGGGTAAGATTATGCGGCGACTGTTGCGAAATCTCGCTTCTGGTCAAGAAGTCTCCGGCGACACCTCTACGCTAGAGGATCGCGGTGTGTTAGATAAACTCCGAGAAGAAGCGTAATTTTTTTAACGCAAAGGTACGCAGTAGGGGCAGGTCTTAAACCCGCCCCTACCCCAAAGGTTCGCCAAGGAAATTCTCTGCGAACCTCTGCGATTTCCTTAGCGTACCTTTGCGTTTAAAAAAGTGTTGGCAGACATTGCCCACTCTACAATTCAACTATTTTGAAAATAGACTATTTTGGCATAGCTTCATAAGAAGCTAAAAAGCCACTGGAAGTCAGCATTTATTCAACCCCTTATCTGCATAAGTATCGGCATCCTTGCGGGAATCAGCATATCCCCTGTAGTGCTGGTTCAAACAAGTGTTATCTCTGAGAATGGTGATAGATATTTGTTGTCTTACCCATGTGCAACAGAAGATGCGATCGCTATCTTTAACTCCACTTCAGAGGGGAGAATTAGCGAAGTTAGCACAATGCGTTGTATCTGATTCTGACCCTAATTAAGGCAGAGATTTATGTCCAAAAAACTGGTACTCATGGATCACGATGGCGGCGTTGATGATTATCTTGCCACGATGCTGCTGATGACAATGGATGACGTTCAGCCACTTGGCATCGTTGTGACGCCAGCAGATTGCTATGTTCAGCCAGGGGTGAGTGCTACGCGCAAGATTTTAGATTTGATGGGGCGTTCAGAAGTGCCAGTGGCAGAAAGTACAGTGAGGGGGATCAATCCATTTCCACGCCTATTTCGCCGCGATTCGTTTGTTGTCGATCATCTCCCAATTCTTAACGAACGAGAAACAATTCAGACACCGCTAGTGCCAGAATCGGGTCAGAAATTTATGGTGCGATCGCTCCAATCTGCACCCTCACCCGTAACACTGATGGTAACTGGCCCTTTGACAACAGTAGCCACTGCACTGGATATGGCACCGGAGATTGAAGGGAAAATCGAGAAAATTGTTTGGATGGGAGGTGCATTAAATGTTCCGGGTAACGTTAGCCGCGATATCGAACCAGGACAAGATGGTTCGGCTGAATGGAATGTCTACTGGGACCCCATCTCAGCAAATCGAGTTTGGGAAACATCAATCCCCATCGTACTTTGCCCGTTAGACCTGACTAACAATGTGCCGGTGACATCAGAAGTAGTGTGCCAATTAGGTAAACAGCGGCGCTATCCTATTTCCGATTTAGCAGGGCAATGTTATGCGCTGGTGATTCCTCAAGATTATTATTTTTGGGATATTTTAGCTACGGCTTATCTTGCCCATCCGGAGTTTTATGAAGTGTTAGAAGAGGAGACAATAATTATCACGACTGGCCTTAGCCAAGGGCGAACCAAAGTGGAGCCTAGCGGGCGGAAAATTCGGGTGATGCAAAAGGTAGATAAGGAGCGATTCTACGATTACATTTTGCAGCAATGGGCGCGTTAAGGAAAATCATTCCAAGTTTCTGAAAGTAAATAAAAATAGAGGGTTTCCGGAACGGGGCTTTCCTAAAGAGAAGAAAAAATATATATCAGATTCTCGTTCGGAAACCTCTATGTTTACCTCTATTGATTTGAGTCTATCTACCTTACCTAATGGCGTTGCTTCTGGGGATACAACACAAACCTCAACCGTTTTGTGGACACGCAGCACCGCCAAAGGGACAGTTTTCTTTGAATACTCAATTCAGCCGAACTTCTGCACCATTCTTGGCACTGCCAGCGGCTTAGTTACCGATTCCAACCAACCTATAAAGGTAGAGTTAACTAACTTAAAGCCTAGGACAACTTATTATTATCGAGTCACCGACGCTGCTGGAACGTGTGCTGGTGGTCAGTTCCGTACCGCCGCTGAGTTGGGGACTCCTGCTGGTTTGCGGTTCGGGGTGGCGGGGGACTGGCACGGCGATTTAGCACCCTACCCAGCGATCGCTAATGTACCAGAACGTCAACTAGAGTTCTTCGTTGCACATGGCGATACTGCTTATGCTGACCTGAAGACGCCGGATTTAGACAGACCCGCTTCTACCCTTGACGAGTTTCGCATCAAGTTCAACGAAGTTTATTCCGCCCGTTTGGGGTTAAATACATGGGCGGATCTTCGCGCCTCTACTTCCATCCTCGCTACAATTGATGACCACGAAGTTGATGATAATTTTGCAGGGGGCGCACCAGCATCCTCTCATCGGAATGTGCGCTTCGGCACAGGTGGCGAGTTAATTAACAATACCGAACTGTTTAAAAATGCTCTACAAGCATTTCAGGAATACCATCCTCTACGCGATGAATTTTATGGGGAAACGGGCGAAGAACGCACGACAAATAAGCGCAAGCTTTATCGTTACAACACCTATGGCAGTGACGCGGCTGTTTTCATCCTAGATACCCGCTCTTTCCGCGATGCTAATTTGCCGCTTTCTTTTAACCCTACTAAGGAACAAGAAAAAGAGTTTTTAACTCGTTCTTTTGAGCCAAATCGCACGTTCTTAGGTCAACAACAACTTACGGACTTACAACGGGATTTGCTAGATGCCCAAAATAACTGCATTACCTGGAAGTTTATTTTGATTCCCGAACCCATCCAAAATTTGGGCATCCCCGTTGCCAACGACCGCTATGAAGGTTTTGCAGCAGAACGCACCCAACTGCTGCGTTTTATTAAAGAAAATTGCATCAAAAATGTTGTGTTTATCTCTGCTGATTTTCATGGCACAGCGGTGAACAATCTCACCTATCAAGAGTCTCCCGATGGGGTTCAGATCCCGGTTGATGCCTTTGACATTATGACGAGTCCGGTGGCATTCTATGAGCCGTTTGGGCCTACTAGCGTAAGATTTTCCAGCCTCACGTCAGAGGAAAAAGCTGCTTATGAGGCTCTGCCAACTATCCACGAGAAGGATGAATTTGTCAAAAATTTAGTGGATGCCCGTCTTATCCCCTTCGGCTACAATCCTCTAGGGCTGGAAGGTTCGGGAATTGATGCTACCCTGCTTAAAGGTAGCTATGTGGCGGCTCATGTCTATGGCTGGACTGAGTTTGAAGTAGATGCCTCCACGCAACAATTGCGCGTAATAACCTATGGAATTGAACCCTATTCCTTAGAGCAACTAACAGCAAATCTCAGCACTATTATCAGCCAGACGCCCATTATTATTAGTGAGTTTATCGTTAATTCTAAGAATTAGAAAATAAGCGCGATCGCTTTCAGCATCTTTTTTTTGGGACTCACTCACTAGCTAAACTCAAATCTTCTCAAAACGAATCATTACAGCAATATAAAACACTAGAGACGCGATTAATCGCGTCTCTACTCATAAATAGACGATTCGGTAACAAGCGGCTTAACTTAAAAAGTAATTCTTCCCTCATTGAGCAATTTGTAGCCGCCAGCCAAAGCAGCAAATCCGACAAAGAAGTTCCAGAGGCTAGTTTGTCTTAAAATTACGCCACCGCTCATAAAAACTAGCACAATTCCTAAACCCAACAAAAATGCTCCAAAGGTGCCCGTTTCTCTTCTAAAAAACATCAGACAAATCACACCGCCCATAATGGCTAAAACGGAACCCATTGCTGGTAAGTTCCGCCAATAGTAAGGGAAGTAGTGACTAGCAAAAATAATATTTTTACCTAAAAAGTAAACTCCAGCCAGAAGCAGGATGAATCCTATTAATTTGATGAAGAGTCTAGTCATAATTTTGGCTATGGTTTCTAACTAAAGTTATTGTATGCAGCCGAGTCAGTACCGCAACCCTTAGTTTTACCGAACTCTTATCTCAGGTTGTAACTTCCGGTAGAGGAAATTACTTAAATGTAACACTACATGATAGCTAGCCAGAGTGAAGAAAGGGTGTAGAACCCTCTGCTGGACAAATAAATCAGCAAATTTATGAGAATCGTTGATTTAAGTTAACATTCGTAAATATTTGTTCTCCGATTGTCAGAAATCAGTAAAAATACTGAATACTCAATCTTAATTAAAGAATTTGTATAACTTTTGTAAAAAGTTGGTAAAATACAAAACCATTTTCAAGTTTTGTATTTTTGGCAACAGACTCGGATAACCCTACTGTGTGTTAGCTTGATTTTTCCAGATTGAGAAACCTTGGCTGAATTGCCTTGGATGGCTAAATTTCCCTTTTTTTAACAATTTTGGATTTTGTGATGACTCCCTCATTAGCATCTGCTCCGGCTAAAGTTCAGTCTCCTCACGTTGCAATCCGCAACTCATCAAAATCGAATGTTCATTCTCTGGCAGCACTGTGGGCACGAAAATACTATCGTGCAGTTACAGTGGACTATGATACCGAGCATCTAAGACAAAATGAATTTTTAAAAGAAGTAACGTCCAAGGAAGGTCGAGCTTGCACAGCGAACAAGCTAATGCAAAACCTGACTTTGGCGAGTGCTAGAGCCTGGACTAAGACAGAAACGCTGTTATCGGAAGAGATTCGGCGTCATGGCATCAACCCAGACTTAATCAATCCATTAGAAATTGCTGCCGATACTCGCTACTTATTTCAAAAAGTTTTGAATGGTTATGCTGAGCGAGCTACAGCACAACGGGTGTCAGTGATTGCAGGTAGTGACTTTGGGCAGGTACGCGACAAATACACTAACGTCGATCCCCGTGCCATCGGCTTTGTAAGTATGCAGTTTCATTACACAGGTCAGATGTTACTGGAGTGGCTTTCGCCGCCAGAGAAAGCGCTGTGGATGCCGTACTTAAAAATGATGGACGATCATATGTATATGCCGCTACGAGCTGCCTACTCAGCAGCGGCTAACTATAATTATGATTCTCCAGTTTTAGCCGCAGTTCAGCATCTTCTACCGATTAGTAGCAAAATTGCCGAAACGGTTTGTAATCAGGTTTGCCGCCTACATTCCAACCATCGCACTTACAGCGGATCTCTGAGCGAAGCAGTCGTCAGAACCGCCAGCATTCGCGATGCTGAGATGTTTCAGGTTTATCTGTGTTTATGCGTTTTGGAACATGATATCTGCTCCGTACAGCGAGAACTGTTTCCTTTATGCGTGATGTTATATCCTCGCTTAAATGTGAGCTGGAGATTGGTGCAAGATATGCTTCAGGCAATGGGTTGGGCAATGCACTCCCATCTGAGCGCTGATGATATGGCAATCTTGTTACCTTATTTACGGACGATGACGGAAATGTTTTCTTTGGAAGTGTTTCAGGGCGGCTGAGGTGATGAGTAATTAGTGAGTAGTCATTCTTAACGAATGACTACTCATAACCTTCTAAGCTTTCCGAAAAGCTTATGTATTACCGATAAGTTTCACAATCCTTTAGCTGCAACCCTGCCAGATTTCAAGAGATGTGGGTCATGCATAGACCGAAAAGCGATGAGGGAGAATATCGATACCCTTTCGCCTAAAGGTCGCCACAAATAAATTTTTGGAAGTGCCTACTGGCAGAGATGGAATAACCCTAAGGAGTTCACAATTTGGATTGAGAACTCGAAAATCTAAAACGCAGTTCCTTTATCAATTCACTTCAACTGAGCGAATAGAGGCAGCGTCTTTAAATTGCTTTGTCTCAGCCAATCCGCCCGATCCTGATTTTGAAGAATAAACTCCTATCAAGCTTGCATCATTAGCATTTCCAAGACGGAAGGAGATACTCTTAGCTGGTTGATTGGCAAACCGGACGTATTCTCTGCCTTCATTGTCAAGGTTGTAAGACAAGGTAGCGTCTCCGTAGGCTGCCTCTGCTTGTTTGAGAGAGGTTCCGGGACCAACTCCTTTTTCAGTTTTATAGTTAGAATTTTCGGTTACTAAAGCATCGATTTTGCCCGAATCAGTGAGGGGGTTCCCGGCTGGGTAGAGGATGTAATATTGCACCTTTCCATTTTGGCTGACAGCGATCGCATCAAAATCCACGATGTAAGGCGACTGCACCTTAAATTCAGCTTTTGAACCCAGCTCTTTTTTGAGTTCGCCTAAAGTCATTCCCAGCTTAGCCGGGCCAATCCCTGTGGCTGAAATTTTTTGGCTTTCAGAAATTGTTTCCGAAACTGGGCTAGGACTTGGAGATTCCGTAGCCGGGGTGGGACTAGGCGACCCTTGTACTGTCTGAGGTGTCGCTGTGCTGGTAGGTGAAACGGATGCTTGTGGAGTTGGCGGCGTCGCCGTGCTACAACCCACGAGTGTCATGAGCAAAAGCAAGGAACTAGAGAGAAAAAATCGAGCTTTCACGGGCTAAACCTAACGCAATTATGTATCGAGTCTGTTATTGAGATGAGGTAATGAGTAATTGTCATTTTTCCTTAGCCCTTAGTGCTTATGTTGCTACTAACTAAGAACTAAAGGCTAATAACTAATTTTAGGGTTCATCTACTTCTTTCTCCTCAGTTAGAGCTTCAGCCGGAATTTCTAGCGCTAACTGATAGAGGTGGCGGCGGGAAAAAGAGGTGGCTTTTGCTAACTGGCGACTGGCTTGCGATCGCGAGATTCCTGCTTGCAGGAGATGTTGTAACTCGGCTTTTAGCGCCTCTTCCGACAGCATTGGCATCGTTAACTCGGCACCGGCAACGACGAGGGTAAATTCTCCTTGGGGTTCGCGGGTGGCATAGCGATCGCTTCCTTCCCTAATGGTGCCCCGCCAAAACTCCTCGTGCAACTTGGTTAACTCCCGCGCCAGTACAATTTGGCGGCTGAGTCCCAATACAGCCCCTAAGTCTTGCAGCGTTTGTCGTAACCGATGAGGAGCTTCGTAAAATACAATCGTGCGGTTTTCGCTTTGTAAAGCTTCCAAACGTTCTTGCCGTTCTTGACCTTTTGCGGGTAAAAAGCCTTCAAACACAAATTTGTCTGGGGGGAGTCCGGCGGCACTTAAGGCAGTCGTGACGGCAGTACAACCAGGGACGGGAACGACGGAAATGGCTGCTTCGATACAAGCTTTCACCAGTTCGTAGCCTGGATCGGAGATTCCCGGCATTCCGGCATCGGTGACAAGTGCGATCGCTTTCCCGATTTTGAGTTGTTCCAACAACTCTGGAATCCGCTGCTGCTGGTTGTGTTCGTGGTAACTCCACTGGGGAGTTTTAATTTGAAAATGCTGCAACAGCTTCCCCGTGTGGCGCGTATCCTCGGCTGCGATCGCGTCCACCGTTTGCAAAATTCGCACTGCCCGAAAGGTCATATCTTCCAGGTTGCCTATCGGTGTCCCGACGATGTAAAGTGTCCCCAATTTTGGCTCAGTTTGCATCAAATCAATTAAAAATTAACAAGTAAAATTAAAAAAGAACAATTTCCTTTTTAATTTTACATTTTTAATTGAATTCTAGTGGCTGGGGTTTGGCAATGACATAACCTTGGGCATAATCTATTCCTAAAAATTTTACCTTCTCTAAAATCGAGTCATTCGTGACAAACTCAGCAATTGTTTTCAGACCCATGACGTGCCCAACGCGGTTAATCGCTTCCACCAGTGCCAAATGAATTGGGTCATCGGCAATATCTTTTACAAAACTTCCATCAATTTTTAAGTAATCTAGTGGCAGATATTTGAGATAAGCAAACGAGGACATCCCGCTGCCAAAATCATCTAAAGCAAAACGACACCCTAAAGCTTTAACTTCCTTAATTAACCCTGAGACTTTACTCAAATTTGCAATCGCAACACTTTCAGTAATCTCAAAGCAGATCATCTGTGGGGGGATTTTATAGACGGAAAACTGCTCTTTAAGGAATTCTATAAACTGGTCGTCATTAACGGTAGCACCAGAGAGATTGATAGTATACAGGGGAAAAGATGAAGGAGGAAGGATGTAGGGTGTTAGCGGAGGCGAAGTGGCAACATTGCTAGCACCAGCAACGAAGGAGTTGCGAATCCTTCCCCTAGGGTAAGATGCAAAATTCTGAAATTGGGGTTCTAAATTCTGAATTTCTGATTGGTGAAGCATCGCCAAGAAGGTACGGATCACCCAGCGGTCTATTGCAGGCATTAGGTTGTATCGCTCAGCGGCGGGGAGAAATGCCATTGGCGGGATCAACTCGCCTCTGTCATCCACGAAACGCAGCAGAACTTCGTAATGTTCGCCGGTGGTTAGTTCGGCATTCAAAGGGGCAATCGGTTGGTAGTACAAGCAGAATTGATTCTTGGCTGGTAACGTATTTTCAGGAGTAGCCAAAAGCTTCACAGACCCGCTTTGCGCGATCGCTTGATTCAATCGGCTCAACCATTGCACTTCATTGTGCTGCTGCGCCAGTTTTTGATCGTCAGCTTGGTAGACATACACGCGATTCCGTCCCCGATTTTTAGCTTCATAGCAAGCTGCATCAGCAGCACTAACAACGCCCGACAAACTGGAAGAATTGGCGTCAAATGTCACGACACCAATACTGACACCGACCGTAAAAGTTTTATCCTGCCACGCAAATCGAAACTCCTGAATGGTCTCCAAGAGCGACTGAGCAACTCGTAGTGCTTCATCTGTCGGACATTGGTACAGCAGCACGGCGAATTCATCACCGCCCAATCGTGCCAGAACATCAGTTCTCCGCACCCGGCTTTGTAACAAACTACTGATTTGACGCAATAATTCATCGCCAGCAACATGACCGCAAGTATCGTTAACAATCTTGAACCGATCGAGATCCAGATAGCAAAGCGTGTGTTCTTGGTTTTGCATTCTGGTATTTGACACCGCTTCCTGCAAACGTTGCTCAAATTCGTGACGGTTGGCGATTCCCGTCAGTGGATCGTGGTTTGCTTGCCAGGAGAGCTTTTCGTTGACTTTGGTGAGTTCGGCAGTTCGTTCTCCCACCACTTTTTCTAGATGTTCTTGGTACTGTTTGAGTGCTGCCTCTGCTTTCTTGCGGGCGGTGATATCTTCCACCAGGCGAATGCCAAATTGCGGTTTGCCCTCAGCGTCCCGCACTTGGGAAACAGTAATGTTGCACCACAACAGCTGCCCATTTTTTCCCAGGTAACGCTGCTCCATTTGATAGCAATCCCGACCCCAAATCAGATGTCCGTCCTTTCCCAGATAACGCTTCGCCATCTGAGAATAGTCATATTTGCCGATAATTAAATTGATGTAACGATCCCAACCCATCTCGTCTGGAGTGGTATTTTCTTGAATATATCCTTCGGGCAATTTATCCTCGTTGCAGCCCAGCATCCGTTGGAGCGCCGGATTCGTTGTCACAACATGACCTTCCATGTCTACGATCGCGATTCCCATGCCTGCTCCCTCAAAAATTGAGCGAAAGCGAGCTTCGCTATGCCGCAATGCTGCTTCTGCTTGCTGGCGTTCGATGACTTCCTGACTGAGTTTTTGGTTCGTTGCTTCTAGTTGTGCCTGACTGGGAATTGCCAGTGCTTTGGGAATCAAACGAATCAGTTCGACAGCTGTGTAACCGGAAATGATAGCGGTAATCACTTTGACGGCACCCGAAAGCCAATAAGCTGGATGCCAGAGAGTCCAGATTTCCATCAGGTGGGTCGTGCCACAGGAAACAATGAAAGCTCCAAACAGGAAAAATATCCTTCGGAAGGGCAAATCCTGTCGTTGGTGGATGAAATAGAGCAAGGCGAGGGAAATCGAGTAATAGGCGATCGCAATCAACGCATCTGCCACAATATGCAGCGAGACTAACCCTGGTTGCCAGAGATAGCCGCGCCCGTGGGGAATAAACCAATTTGGAGAGATTAAATTTTTTAAAAATTGCAGCATTAGTCGTGAATCCTTAAGGATTAGCGGTAGGTTTGATTAATCTGCAAGGATGTTCAACAAAGGTTCCCGCTACTTTTAGGATGCCCAAAAAATTTGCTGCATTTCACAATTAATTGGCTTTCTAGATAAACTTTTGAGTTAATTTTTATGTGTTAATCGTTGTCGGTAATAATTTTAGCAACTAGCATTTAACCCACTTGTCCGTAGAGAATTGGGTCAGTCGGAACAGGAAAAATAATCAATGGCTTTTCAGGGACTTTTTGTAGGATTAGTTACCTTAGACCTGGTGTATTTAACGACGGGTCTACCCGAACAAAATCAGAAAATTGTTGCATCTGACTATACGGTGGCGGCAGGAGGCCCTGCGACCAATGCAGCCGTGACTTTTAGTTATTTGGGCAATCGAGCAAGTCTTTTAGGTATAGTTGGTATTCATCCAATTAATTGCCTGATCCGGACTGATTTGGACAGTCACTCAGTGACGCTGATAGACCTGTCACCTAGCCAATCTGAACCTCCGCCGGTATCTTCTATTATCACGACTCAGGCAACAGGCGAGCGCGCGGCAATCTCGATCAATGCGACGAAAACACAAGTTAGCGGTGAATGTCTGCCCCTCAATATTTTACAGGAAATTGATATTGTACTCATTGATGGGCACCAAATGGCAGTTGGGGAGAAAATTGCCCGATTAGCTAAAGAAAATCAGATCCCTGTTGTCATAGATGGCGGCAGTTGGAAGCCTGGATTTGAAAGAATATTGCCCTTTGTAGATTACGCCATTTGTTCGGAAAATTTTCATCCCCCAAGTTGCGATCGCGCACAGCAGGAAGTTCTTTCTTATCTATCCGCACTAGGGATTCCTCACATCGCTATCACTGGCGGAGAGAAACCTATCCAATATCTTTCGCAGGGTACAAGCGGATCGATAGAAGTTCCCCAAATAAATCCCGTTGATACGATGGGTGCTGGGGACATTTTCCACGGTGCCTTTTGTAACTATATCCTACGGAAAAGTTTTGCCGATGCGATCGCATCGGCGGCAAAAATTGCCTCTCATTCCTGTCAATTTTTTGGCACTCGTCGATGGATGCAGAAAACAGCACCAAAGTAATCAGAATTAACCAATCTTAAACTTGGGAGAGGGAACCGGCAGCATATAATAAATCAACTGGCTTAAGACAGAAATTCTCAGAAATGGAAAGCACTTATCAAAAAAGCGGTTTGACCCGCAGACAACATCTTTGGATTGCTGGTAGCCTCTGGACGCTAGTAGGCTTAGGGCTTTTTAGCATGGGGTTGGTATTCTGGTTTAAATTCCCTTATTTGGGATTGTTAGATGGACAGCATTTGGGGTGGGGTGCAGCAGCTTTTAGTCTTGGTCTAATTAAAGGGAAACTGATTCTCGATCGCACTGCAAATCGCGTAATTAATAGGGTAGAAACACTACAGGAACCAAACCCGTTCAAGAGCATTTTCCAAATGTTTGGAGTCAAAACCATTGCTTTAATTGTGGCAATGATGAGCATTGGTATCGGATTGCGACGTGCGGGTGTTAGCTTTGAAGTGAGGGGTTTAATTTACATAGCGGTTGGCGCTGCCCTGCTGTGGAGTTGTCGCCGCTACTGGATAGCCTCCACCCAAGTGCCGACAGCCGAGGAAGCTTAAAGTGACAGTATTAAAATCGTTGGGCGAAAACCGATATGAGGGGCTAGAAGAAATTGTCGCGATCGCTCGAAGTGTAGGTTGGGGTGCCGCCGATATCCTCCAGTCTTACTATCGCGGCGATCGTAGCACCGATGATTTGGAAGTTGAAAACAAAAAAGATGGTCCTGTCACGGCAGCAGATGTCGCCGTCAACGAATACATCCTCTATAACTTGCAGGCGTCTCTCAACAGCCCGGATTTCGGATATTTAAGCGAAGAAACCTATAAATCTCAGACACCAGCAGTAGAGCAACCTTGGGTTTGGATCGTTGACCCCCTCGATGGAACGCGAGACTTTATCGATCGGACGGGTGAATTTGCAATTCATATTGCCTTAACGCACCAAGGGCGTCCCATTCTGGCAGTGGTCGCGTTGCCAGAGGCAGGAAAATTGTATTACGCAACCAAAGGCGGCGGCACCTATATGGAAACTCGTGAAGGCCAACCCAAGCCAGTTCGCGTATCGGAACGCAACGCCCTTGAAGAACTCACCTTAGTCGTTAGTCGCACCCATCGAGATGAGCGTTTCAATCAGCTAGTGCAACACCTGCCGTTTAAAAATAAACACTATGTCGGCAGTGTCGGCTGCAAAATTGCCACCATCATCGACCACCAAGCAGACGTTTATATCTCTCTGTCTGGTAAATCTGCTCCCAAAGATTGGGATATGGCGGCTCCAGAGCTAATTTTGACGGAAGCAGGCGGACAATTCACCCACGCTGATGGCACTCCCCCCAAGTACAACCAGGGGGATGTGAATCAATGGGGTTGTCTAATTGGGAGTAATGGTCACTCTCACGACACGCTTTGCGCCCAAGCCTCAGAAATTCTGGCTCAATTGGACGCGCCCGCTTAGGTTGCACCGTGCGATCGCGTCTAAAACGCCATTAAAGCGCGATCGCGTTTCCCACCAGTAAAACCATGAATATTTCTTAGCACCATCATCAATTAAAAATTAGAAATTAAAAATGCCAAGTTTTTAATTTTGCATTTTTAATTGATGATTGAGTAGTTTTACTAAGAATCAATCAGATTACCTAGGAGTTAGGTGTCTCCGGGGACCAATACCTGGATTGATAACGGCTGCCAACTCCTCCTCAGATAAATTCTCGATTTCATTATTCAGTTCTTGAACCGTGAAGTCATAGCCACGTTCACGGGCAATCTGGATGAAGGTTTCTGGGTTAGTGGTTGCTTTGAGTCTTGCTTGTAATGCTTGATCTTCTTTAACTGCTTTGAACAAACTGGCAGCGCTTTCCTGTGCCATGACAATACATCTCCATTAAATATGTGTGATTTAAATGCGTGATTCCGATGCACTAAAGATATTGAGATAGTGCATCGAGTCGGCATCACAGCTGAGGTGAAACAAGTCTCTACCCCGCATGTCATGTCGGCTGAACCTAGTTACCTTTTAGGATAAAGATTTCTGTGATACAAGTCACAAAATATTGACAAAAATTAAAGCTGCCGGTATCTGCAAATACCGGCAGCTAAATACACTTGTGCTAATACATACCAGTGCTAATACATACCAGCACGAAGATTTTAAATTTCGGCGGAGGCGCGTTCAATCAAGCGACGAGCCAATGTTTGAGTGCCTGTGTGTTCGTAATAGTTTGTTGTCACATCTAGGAAGGCACCCAGATAGTCCAACTTGTCACCAGAAACTTCCACAAAATTTTGCAAGTTACTGACAACTTTTTGTGGAGTTAAATTGTGAGAGGTGACAAAACCACTCATCCAGCCTTTCACTGAATCAAAGCTTTGACCAATAAAGTTGAGCTTACCTTCCGGACTGCCGCCAGGAATCAAATCGTGGACACGCTGGTAAGTCTGATTTCCTTCTAACTCTGCGGGACTCGCTTGATTCAATCCGGAGGTAGCTTTGAGGAGGAAGTCAGAGCCAAGGGGAACTAAACCATCAAAGCTAATCAAAGCCACCATCCGCATCAAAGATTCGCCACTATAATCACCTAAAGAGGCGACGAAATCTCCAATGCTGTCTCCTGGGATACCGTTGATTTGGCAAAAGGCAACCAACTCAACCACCAATTTTATACACAAATCAATCGTTTGAGCTTTGTCCGCTTTGGGAGTGATGTTGTTTAAAAAACCGAAAAGCGGAATTTTTTCGCCTACTTTGTTCGCCAAGGCGGCTGTACCGAGAGCTTTATCTGCACTATCAACAGTTTGATAGAGCCACATGGCTCGCTGATATCCCTGCGATTTGTCGTTGTACAGATAGACGGCGCGTTCGCCAATTTGCTGAATTAACGCTTCATCAGTTTCGCCAGTGACAGCACGAATTGTGTTGTCAAAGCCAACAATATTTTGCCATTGCCCCGGAACGACAAAATCAAGCGATCGCAAAGCCATCGTGGTGATGTTATTGGTTGGTAGCTCATCAACCAGTTCAAAAATCGATTTGCTCACAGTCGTAGTCTCCTTGTTTTTTCAGTCGTCATTCATCAGTAGTCAGCAGTAATCAGTCATAAGTCATAAATTGCAAACGAATGACTCATGACTGATTCCTCAGGACTACTTACTTTAGTCGAGACAGACCATTGAGATTGAATTTTTGCAGCCAAGCTTCGCGATCGCTCTGAGTAAAGGAAGCATCGCGGGATTGAATTTTGACTTGGTAGCGATCGCCTACTAAAACAGCAGTGCCATTATTCCCCTGATTCACCGCTGGATAGCCAGCGATTGTTTTACTGCTGCTCTTAAATTTTGCTGCGGCTGTGGGGGTGCTAGTGGTATCAGAAATAGACAGTACGGCAACATCCTTGCCGTCTTTTTTCAACTTATACTCAGCAAAGCCTTTTTTCTCTTGAGCTGGTACAGTTTGGAAGCCACTGCTACTTTTTGGAAAGAATTTATTAAAGCTGCTTCCCTGTTCAGCCTGTTTAGCAACTGCTGGAGGAGCATTCCTCTGAGTGCTTTCCTTTTGCGCTTGGTCATAACGAGAGGGAGTTTGGGTTGCACAAGAAGTTACTAGCAGCAACATCGAGAGCAACATCGCTGCGAAAATTCTCCGCCCATTTTGAAAAATCATTACCGCCTCCTGATAGCTTGAGGTTTCATTTTTATCACCATCTTCACATTTTTGGCATCTAGCTATGGAGAAACTTAAGCGATTCTCAAGCGGTTCACTCACTTAAGCTGTGACAAGTCTCAACCCCAATTCTTCTTCTCCCTACATTCTACTTGCGCGAGATTTTACATCAGAATTCCCCAAACCCCTTTTTCAGGGGGACAGAGAAGTGAAGTGTAGCGCCAATCAAGCGGAGGGATTGGGTGCCTCGGAATCCCTGTGGAGAAAGGGGGAGGAGATTCTGCCGCTTAAGAGCGGTGAGCAATGACAGCGTAGAAAGGATCTCCCCCACTGGCACCCATCCACTGTAGGAACTTCGGGGCGGAGGATTGGTGAGTAATGACTTCTGGGGAGCTAAATCCGGGGATTGAGGTGAAGTAGCTTTTCACTAGCTCAACCCGGCTAGCTTCGGAACTATCCCGCCACGCAGCGATCGCTTTTTGATAGAACATCCGGTTGGAAAAGCTGATAATTGCGATTCCACCCGGCTTGAGGATGCGGTAAATTTCCGCAAATACAGCATCCGGATATTGCAGATACTGCACCGAGACGCAGTTGAGAACGGCGTCGAAATCTTCATTCGGTAGGGGTAGCTTCGGATTTTTGTTGATATCTTGAACAAAATAACGATCGAAGCGGGGATTTTTCGCCAGTTCCTCTTCGTTCAGTCCGTGTCCTTCGATGTGAGCAAATTTCATCTCCTCTGGTAGATGGGAAACCCAGCTACTCATCATGTCCAAGATGCGGGTATTCGGCTTCAAGCGATCGCGGTATAGATCCGTCAGTTGTTGAATAAACCCTTCGTCTACGTGGGTCACAAAGCGCGGATAGGAGTAAAACTCCTTATCATCGGTATCATCTAACTTAGTGCGTTGATTCGGTCGCAGCATCATCACCTAAAATTGAAGCTATCTTTACATCACCAGTTTAGAAAAATTACGAACTGTAAAGATATGCCCGTAGGCTAAAGCCACACTCTTGAGCGTGACGGCTGTTCACTTTAACTTGGCATCCCTCTGCGCCCCCTTGGCGTTCTTTGCGTTAAAAAACCCTCTTTCAAATCCTGGCGGGGTTTCCCTTGCCAGCAACCGAGAAACAAAGCTAAATTAATATTACGCACGCTAAATAATTAACCAATGTCTTCTACATCTGCTGAGAGCAAGCCTTTTGAGCAATGGCACGAAGTAATGGCACCCTATAGTTTGGGCTACCGGATCAAACTGCTCTCCCAGGTGTTTAGCCGCAAGTTTCAGGAACGGCTGGAGCCTTTGGGACTGACTCCCTTTCACTGGGTTGTATTGTGCTGTTTGTGGGAAGAAGACGGCTTAGCCACTTGCAGTATTGGGGAAAAACTACAGCAAGTCGGAGGCACGATCACCGGGGTGCTAGATCGGATGGAAGAACGGGGGCTGATTCGTCGGGAACGTGACCTTCGCGATCGCCGGATTTGGCGCATTTGGTTGACGGAAGCAGGCAAGCAACTACAAGAAGTCCTACCGCCAATCGCGCTAGAAATTCGGGAACAGGCGATGAAAGGGATTCCGATGGCTGAACGCGAACATTTTTCTCAATTGGTAGATCAAGCGATCGCGAATCTCTCTTAAGGCTTGTAGAAGATAGTGGCAATCTTCATCCGGCTGAGTGAAGCAGGGCATTAAGGATTTATTTAAAAATATTACGTATACGAAGTAAATGCTGTTTACCAAAAATTTCACAAATATTACATATACGGAATGACCGCTTATTAAATACTTTGCCGAGCAGGTAAAAAGTGATCACAACAAACTGAACCAAGGACAGATGCCTCTCTAGAGGAGCGTGTTGGTCTAGTAGCAACAGCCCAACAGACAGTAGATAGGCAATCAGAACTACTTACAAGCAACCCCTGAATTTCAAGATTTATGAAAAAAAACGCCATCAAGTTCATGCCAGTTTTACCGGCATTGAGATCGAGAAACTATCAGTTATTTTTCGCCGGTCAGGGGCTTTCGCTCGTTGGAACTTGGATGACGCAAATCGCCACGATTTGGCTAGTTTATAGTCTCACGAATTCAGCCTTATTACTGGGTATAGTTGGATTTGCAGGACAATTTCCCAGTTTTATACTGACTCCATTTGGTGGGGTTGTAGTCGATCGAGTCTCTCGTCATCGGCTCTTAGTCATTACTCAAAGCCTCGCCATGCTCCAGTCCTTAGCGCTAGCTTTTGTAGCGCTAACCGGAATCGCCCAAGTCTGGCATCTAATTGTTTTGAGTATATTTCAAGGAATCATTAACGCCTTTGATGCCCCCACTCGTCAAGCTTTCGTACCAGAAATTATCGAACGAAAAGATGATTTAGCGAATGCGATCGCGCTGAATTCTTCCATGTTTAATGGGGCGCGATTGATTGGTCCTGCCATTGGAGGGTTGCTTGTTGCCTCAGTTGGAGCAGGTTACTGTTTTTTAATTGATGGTCTCAGCTATATTGCCGTCATTGCCGCTTTATTAGCAATGAAGGTAAAGCCCAGTAAAATAGCAGTCTCTCACGCTCATCCTTGGCAAAGATTGAAAGAAGGATTTGTGTATACCTTTGGCTTTCCACCAATTCGTTCTATCATCTTGCTGCTAGCGTTAGTTAGTTTTATGGGAATGCAATATACCGTTCTCACACCAATATTTGCCACGCAAATTCTTCATGGAAACGCTGAAACTCTGGGCTTTCTGATGGCGGCGGCGGGAGTAGGAGCGTTAATTGGTGCAGTTCATTTAAGTACGCGGAAAAATGTTTTAGGCTTAGGCAGATTGATTGCTTATTCTCCGGCTTTCATGGGGATGGGATTGATTGGTTTTTCTTTGTCTCGCGTGCTGGGACTTTCTTTACTAATGATGTTAGTAGTTGGCTTGAGTTTTACTTTGCAATTCACCTCTAGTAATACAGTTCTCCAAACGATTGTTGAGGATGATAAGCGTGGCAGGGTAATGAGCATCTACACGATGGCTTTTTTTGGCGTCGTTCCCTTAGGAAATTTATTTGCGGGTTCTTTAGCAAGTCAAATCGGTGCGCCCAATACGTTAATGATGGGGGGAATCTTTTGTATTCTCGGTTCTTTCCTATTTACAAAACAGCTTCCTGGCATAAGACGCTTGGTTCGCCCTATTTATACGAAAATTGGCATTCTTCCCTAGCGATCATAAAAAGAGTGTGATTGAACCGCAAAGGCGCGAAGTAAGAAGGGAAGAAAGAAAGAAAAAAGAAAAGTTTATGAATGAATTCAAATGGCTATATTGGTTGGTAATCCTTCAATTTAACCTGGAGGAAACCAGTGGCGGAACCTGATGCAGTTCGGAAGCAACGCCGGCAACGCAGCAGCGACTGGAACAGTTGACTCAGTTTTTTGTCAGTCGGGGTGCGGATCTGAGTACCGCTCAAAATCAAGCGATCGCTACGATTACGAATACCGTCCGCCGAGAAGCTTATGTGATGGCTTTCAATTAGCTCCAAGTGAATCGGAACGTTGCTCCAGCGCCTGCTGCAGACTCCACCCACACCCGTCCACCGCGACTTTCGACAATTTTCTTAACCACCGATAGACCGATGCCTGTTCCTTCAACTTTGTCCCTCGCTTCCAGTCTTTGGAAGATGCCCCAAATCTTCTGATGGTATTTGGGTTCGATTCCTTGCCCATTATCAGCGACTGAGAACTCGTAGTATGTTCCCAGTTCCCGAACACTAACCTGAATACACATATCCGAGCGATTTGCGTACTTGATGGCGTTGCCGATCAAGTTCATAAACACCTGCTGTAGTGGCACCCGTTCGGTTTGCAACGTTGGCATAGACTCTACAACAATCGCCACTTCCGGCGGTGGATCGAGCAGTTCGATGACTTCCGATAGCAAGGAGGACACATTCACCGCCTCTATCTGTTGTTGTACCCTACCCGCCCGCGAATATTGCAGAATGCCGTTAATTAAAGCTTCCATGCGATGAACTCGTCCCCGCAATAAATTCAGATGTTCGCGGGAGTCTTCAGTCAGTTTATCTGCGAGGTCTTCCTCAATCCATTCTGAAAGCGTAGCGATCGCTCTTAAAGGTGCTTTCAAGTCATGAGATGCAATGTAAGCAAATTGGTCTAAATCCCGGTTACTGCGCTCTAGTGCTTGGGTCATTTGAACCAGTTCTTCCGCCTTCTTCTCAATTTCCTGACGCGATCGCACTTGTTCGGTCACTTCAACCGCGTGGGTCATAATGCCGTTGACTTTACCATTGGCATCTACTAAGGGTTGGTAGACGAAATTCCAAAAACTCTCTTCTAGAATGCCATCGCTGTTGCGGTCGAACATCGCCCGCATCTCGTTGCCGACAAAAGGTTCGCCACTGGTATAAACCTGGTCTAACAACTCGAAAAAGCCTTGCCCTTGCAAGTCCCAGAACGCCTCGCGCACGGGTTTACCAACGATATCCCGCTTTTCCACAATCTGCATATACAGTGGGTTCACTGTTTCCGTGACATGGTTCGAGCCACGGGTGATGGCAATTGCCGCCGGTGCTTGCATGAAGACTCGCTGTAGTTCAGCACGGGCTGCTTGGGCTTCGGCTAAAGCGCGATCGCGAATCTCCCGCTCTTGCTTGCGTTCGCTGATGTTGCGAGAAACCCCTACAATCTCAACAACGTTGCCATTGGTATCGAAAATTGGGGATTTAATCGTGTGAAAGAAGCGAGTTTCGCCGTCAGCGCGGACATTCGGCTCTTCTAGAACTTCGATTGGCTGACCTGTTGTGAAGACTTGCAGATCGTCTTGCAGGTACTGCTGAGTGTAATCGAGTTGATTGTAGGGGACATCCGTGATGCCGTGCAGCTGCTCAAGGGTCATTCCATAATATTCGCAGGCAGCTTTGTTGGCGTACACGACAACTGAGCCAGGAGCCTTACAAAACACCATATCCTGCACGGAATCGAGAATCTGGGCATAGCGGTGTTCGCTCTGTTTCAGGGCTTCCTCGGCACTTTTGCGATCGCTAATATCGGTGTGAACGCCAATCCATTCCCGAATGCTGCCGTCCGCTTCAAATACGGGGACGGCGCGCACGCTCATATATTTATAAATACCGTCGGAACGCCGCAGACGATGCTCGATTTGGTAAAGGGTGCCATTGGCAACCGCATTCGACCACTCTTGCACGGTATGTGCTTGGTCATCTGGGTGAACGGCATTGAGCCACCCCCAGCCTTTTAGCTGTTCGTAGGATTGCCCGGTAAACGCACTCCAACCCGGCTGTGGAGTGACAAATTCTCCCTCAGCTTTGGTGTCCCAGATAATTTGAGCTGTGGCTTCCACAAGCGAACGGTAGCGTTCTTCACTCTTGCGGAGTGCTTCTTGCACCGTTTCCACCTCGATTCGTGCTGCCTGTTCGCGCAATAGAAGCTGAGTTTTTTCCTCAGCTTCCTTCTCCTTGGTGATATCGACCATCACGCCGCGCAGCAACTTGGGGCAACCTTGTTCATCGCAGACCACGCGCACCACATCTTTGAGCCAGACGACGCGACCATCCGATGCGATCGCGCGATACTGAAATTCGTGGTCTTTTGCTTGATTGGTTGCACTCACGCAAAAATTAACGCACCAGTCGCGGTCTTCCGGATGCAGCAAGCAATCCTGCCAAAACGTCGGCTCATCTAACCACTGACCGATCGGATAGCCGAGAATATCTTGAGCGCGATCGCTAACAAACGTGAATTTCCACGTCACGGCGTCCATTTCCCAGACAATCGCATCTAGTCCTTGCACTAACTCGACAAAGCGCCGATGTGCCTCTGCTGCACTTCGTGCCGCTACTTCCTGCTCAGCCGCTTCGCTAATGCTAACAGCTAGCGCTGTTGTTGATGCCTCAGCGTCTCGCTGTGCCGCTTCTAACTCCGTCTCACTCATCCTCAAGTCTTCTTTTCAGTACGACCAGCTCAGGATGCCCGACTGTTTGCCTAGGCTCCAAACGTTCCAGCAGCTTACTTTTGAGTAAATTCCGGCGCAATCCGATCCGTCTTTGCCGCCATTATAAAGTCGTTCCGGTGCAAACCAGAAATTGCGTGAGTCCACCAGCTCACCGTCACCTTCCCCCACTCCGTCAGCAACGCCGGGTGATGCCCTTCCGCTTCCGCCGCTTCGCCGACTTTATTAGTGAAAGCTAACGCCGTCTGAAAATCTGCAAACTTGTAGGTGCGCTTGAGCCGCGATTCTCCCTCCTCTTCCACAATGTTCCAATCTGGAATCTCTGGTTTGAGTTCTGCGATATCCGCCTCAGTAACGCGCGGCGCATCTTTATGACAGGCAATACACTTTTCTTGTGTCAGATTTGCCATATTTCCCTATTTTCGGCACTTAAGTTGTCTGATTTTACCCAAGTGTCTGTTTTCCCACGTCTGCCATAATGCGGATTTTGAGGGAAAGGATAAGTGGGAGCGATCGCTTGTGATACAGAGGCAATAGCGCAGTCTCACACAAATCGGAAGATGTATCTCTCTTGAAGAGATACGTCATCAGCCGTGGTTAGATAGACAGTGGGGGTCGATGGCTCTAAACGTACTAATTGCAAATCTATTGAGCAACTATTTATGACCTATCTTCCCTACATTTCTGATGAGGCTCTTAGAACTGCCGTCAAAGCAGTTTTTGACTGTATTCTTAGAACTCAAGCAGAAGCAGAGAACGCAATGTATAGAAATGTTATAGATCCCTTCTCAGCAATTTTTGATGGTGCAGTTCAAGGCTTGACACTAGAGGAGTGGCTGCTACGGGAAAGAGCTAGACAAATTCAAAAAACCGTACAAAATCAAATAGGTTTATTTCATCAACATATATTAGGTAGTCTTCCCGGCTGGCAAATACTTCCTCAAGGATTGGATATATGTAACAATGAACGTCTAATTTTCGCTGAGATTAAAAATAAGTATAATACAGTTAAAGGAAGTGATAAAGTCGGAATATACGATTATTTATTGGTTCACTTAAACCAACCAAATTATCAAAGTTTTACAGCCTACTATGTAGAGATTATTCCTCCCGGTAGGAACCCCTACAATAAACCTTTTACTCCTTCGGATAGAACTACTGGCACGATAAGACCAAACAATGAAAATATTAGACAGATAAGCGGTCAAGCCTTTTACGATTTGGCAACGGGTGAACCAAAAGCATTAAGTATGCTTTTTGATATATTGCCTGATGTAATAAGTGACGTTTCAGGATTGGATAAGCTTAGTGAACAACAAAAAACAAGTTTTAGAAGCCTATTTGATAAAGCTTATTGAAGTATAAATTAATTTGATGTACTTGATAAAGCGTTAATTATCGATCGTCCCAGGTGATAAGCGAAGTTTACCGGAACTGCATTTCCAATTTGCTGATACTTAGAGCCTGTACCACCTATGAATCCCCAATCATCGGGAAACGTTTGAATTCTGGCGTACTCTCTAACTGTAAAAGGTCTAGTTTCGTCTGGATGACAGCGTTCTGTTTGCTTTTGTGAGGGTGAAGTTGTAAGAGTTAGACTCGGCTCATCCCAAGAAATTCGACGTGCCATGCCAGTACGTCCACCTGTGAGATAATAGCTTTTCATCATGTAGCTTTTCTGAATATCTTCTGGCAAATCTCGCCAGCATCCTCCAGGTGGAACTAACTCCATTACTTTAGCTCTTTTAGGGCTATATTTCATTCCCTCAGAAAGTGGGACATCTTTCAGCGCATCTCTTAAAGTAAGTATCTTGGCAGAAGGAGCAGGGTACTGAAAGCGAATATCTGAACGAGTCCCAACAATAATTACTCTTTCTCGCTTCTGGGGAACGTCATAATTTACTGCATTTAGCAAACGATACTGAACGTTATAACCAAGAGAGCCAAGAACAGATAATACTGTTTTAAGAGTTTCACCTTTTTGATGACTAATTAAACCTCTTACATTTTCAGCCAAAAAAAGCTTAGGTTGTACTGTTTTAACACAGCGGGCAAACTCGTGAAATAAAGTACCACGGGTATCTTCAAAACCTAAACCTTTACCTGCATAGCTGAAGGCTTGACAAGGAAAACCGCCTGTTACAACATCTGCACTTATGCCCTCAAAAGACACTTTAGAGACATCAGCATGAATTACATTCCACTCAGGGCGATTATGTCGAAGCGTCGCCACAGCATCTTTGTCAATCTCAATTAGAGCTTTGGCTTTTAGTCCGGCTTTTTCTAATCCAAGTGCTAAACCACCAGCCCCTGCAAATAGCTCTATCACAGTCGTTGTAGTTGTAGTTGGTGCTTGAATCTTTCCCTCGGTATAGGGCATTTCAAATAAATCTAGCTGCTTATACATAGTCAGGCATGGTGAACAGTCTGGTATTTATTAAAATAGCTAATTAGCTAATTGTCAACATGGCTAATTAGCTAGGGTACACTAGAAAGCAAAACTATTTACTTAAGATAGGGCAAATGGCACAGACACAAAGAAAGCCTGTATATGTACAGCCCGAACACCACGAGATTCTGAGGCGAATCGCATACGAGCAGCGATGCAACCTCTCGGATGTATTGGATGTGGTGTTAGAACAGGCAAATTGGGAAAAAATTGCTCAGGAGGCAAGCGATAAGCCTGTGCAAAGAGCTATGGAACGAGGAGGAAGCTACAAAGTTTGATGATGAGCTAAATTAGCTCGATTGAACTCAGCTTTTAAAAGCGATCGCACTTTTCCACCTCGCATCCCAAAGCACGCTCGCATCCTCTCCAACACAAAGCGAGATCACATCTCTCAGCCTCGCCTCCAATTAACAAAGCTTACTGCTAGCTATAATCAAACCATCAAAGTGTTTTTAAATCTAAATGACAATACCTCTTCCTCCACAAATTCGTAGCCTACCAAATAGCCTGCCAGTAGAAGGTGCTGTCCGAATCGAACTGGAAGAAGGAGTACCCATTTTTCGGGCTTCTAGTTTTGTGCAAACTCGAATAGAAGAGTTATTGTCTAAACAAAAAGATTCCCCTCTTAGTAAAGCAGAAGAACAAGAACTTGATAGCTACGAAGAAATTGATGATTATCTGAGTTTTCTTAATCGCACTGTTCGGAATCTTTTTCTAGCTCAAAATCAAGGACATTTATAAAGTTGCCTTCTCATCGTAAAATAAGCGAAGTTGTTCGGCAGCAGGTACGTCAGCGAGCCAGTAGTTTGTGCGAATATTGCCACGCATCAGAACAATGGCAATACGTGCAATTCACAGTAGATCATGTAGTTCCAATTGCTCAAGGCGGAGCGGATACTATCGAAAACTTGGCTTTAGCTTGTTTTCATTGCAATCGGAGAAAAGCCGATAAAATAACAGCGATAGATCCTCAGTTTGATGCACAAGTTCTACTGTTTAACCCCAGGCAAGATATCTGGAAGGAGCATTTCATTTGGTCTGCTGATGTACTCTCAATCGTTGGTATAACACCCACTGGTAGGGCTACAGTCGTTGCATTAGGATTAAATCGCGAATGGGTTATAAATATTCGTGCCGCCGATCGAGCAATCGGGCGGCATCCACCAATAGGCGATCCAATTCAGCAAGCCGAGTAAATGATAAACGCGATCGCATCCTTCCAAACGCAACAAGTGCGATCGCGTGATTTTAATTCCCCGGCACTTTTAGATCGCAAACCCCAAAACAACATTTAAGCTAAAGCGAATCTGTTCCCAGTATTCTTCCTCTAGCACACCCACCAAACCCAAAACGCGACGATGATCGACAGCACGAATTTGCCCGACATCAATAAAACGGTCTTGGTCTAATCCATTGGAGGGTGTTGCTTTGACATTTACAACGTAGGGCGCTTCTTTCTTTCCCGGTCGAAACGGCATCACAATTGTCAGAAGTCCATACTGGTTCATAATGTCATTTTGCACAATCAACCAAGCGCGGGTTTTTTGCGCCTCAGCCCCTACTGTTGGATCGAGTGTTACGCAACGGATTTCTCCCCGCCGATAAGTTAAATTACTCGCTGGCATTAATGCCATCCCCAGCTACACTATCCCAAACTGCAATTTCAGCTTGGTACTCTGGATCATTAGCATCCTGTTGGAGGGCGGTAATCATTTGTGCCTCCAAAATACGGCGGCGGTGTTCTGCCAGCAAATCGTTAATATAGGCGCTGCGGTTGCCTTTTGCCTGCCGATCGACAAATCGCAGGATGTCATCTTCTAAAGAGATTGTAACTTTCTGCATCAGTATGACTCCTGGGTATGGTAATTTCATCATACCCAAGATGGTCCCTGTTCATCTCCGGTACCGCGTGTGCAGCGAACAGAGCAAACCCAGTAAATTGCATCCTCGCCAATACAAAGCGCGAACTGACAAGTCAGCGCAAGCTATCGGGCGTTGCTGAATAGTGGGAGGAATCAAGCAGGAATCGGGACATCTCCAAATCTCAAGTAGTGAAGTAACAAGCGGATTGAATGTCTCAGCATTTCTTGGGATTTGGAATAACACAATGTTTTGCGATGTAATCGTGCTAGATAGTGCCGCAAACGTGTATTCTCACCTTCGACTCGTGTCATGTAGGTTTTGCTCACAATCTGATCTCCCAATGGAATAAATCCTGGATAAACACTCCAACCATCAGTGACATAGAAATAACATTGCCATGCTCCAACGATTGCCCACAACGGTGCAAACGTCTTTGCACTATGGTCACCTAACACCCAACCTAAAATGCCTGCTCTAAAGTGGTCTACCGCTGTCCACAGCCAGATTTTGTTTTTTTAGCCCCGATAAAGGTTTCCAGTTCATCAAGTTCACCGACTTGTGGAACCACTTCAGGATCATACGCATCAGGCAGGTGTTCTCCAACCTGTTTGACCCAGTAGATGACAGTCGTATGGTGAACACCTGTCACTCGTTCAATCCCTCGAAAGCCCATGCCATTGACATACATCCGTAAGCATTGCTGCTTGATGTCGTCACTGTATCCTTGAGCCATAGTGTAGCGCTCGATAAACTGACGGCGACAACTAACACAAATGTAATTTTGCTTACCCCTTCTCTTGCCGTTTTTACGGATATGAGTAGATTGACAGTCTGGGCATTGCATCAAAACCAACCCTAATTCATCCCTCTATTATGCAATGCCAGCTATCGCTTATGTTCGCCACTGGTTCAGCCAGCGTACTTGCCCGATCCACTCAGATGCGTGTGTCTCTGACAGCAGGCGATCTAGAGCAGCAATTAAATCCGAGAGTGTCCAACTGCTTTGAGCCGCCAGGATAATGCCGCCATGTTGGGGGTATTCGGCTAAAATCAAAAAATCGCGGATGTTAAAGGTAAAGATACACCGTCCTTGTGCAGTAGCCCCTAATAACTGAGCCTCATCGCTGGCATCTAAAGGCATCCAATCAGTTGGTGTTCGGGTGACATCGTGACCGCGAGAAATTAAGGCTTGATGTAGGGCTTTAATAGATGTATCGGCATCAAGGTGCAACAGCGGTTTAGACATTTGCCGCTTCAAGAGTTTCTTCAGATGCGATCGCCATCTCTATTTCCGCCGCGTGCGCTCCAAAGTAAGCTAGAGCCTGCTTCACCTGAGCCTCACTCAACCCATACTCAGCAGCAATCTCCTTCGGGGATAAACCCCAAAGTTTCGCAGCAACTACCACTGTCTGCACGCGCAAGCCAGTCCCGCGCAGAAAAGGCATTGGCTGACCGCTAGCGCCGCGACGGTATGTAATTTCAGGAAATGCCGGATCGTCGAGTTGCTGGCTTAGCGCCCCTACCTTCTCTGCCACAGCCCACAAAATGAATTGATTTAGCGAAACACCTTGGGAAGCTGCATATTTTTCGGCATCTTGCTTTAACTGAGTCGGTAAGTTCAAGGAGTAACGTGCCATTGATTCTTCCTCAGTGTGCCCATATTACACACATCATATATTACATCGTATGATACGTCATTCAATCTACAAGCGTCGTCAAGACAACTGTTTGGCAATCCTAATTTGTATCGGCACGCGATCGCATCCTCGCTCCGTCACAGCCAAAGCGATCGCATTCTCCGCAACATAAGAAACGCGATAGCTTGCACTGACTTGTCAGTTCGCTTTTTATCGGGTCGGTTAACCATACTGGGGGATTCGCGAGTTCTATGAGCAAAGTAAGAATAAGGAGATCGAGTAGTAAGAGGTAAAAATGCAATCAACTATTGAGCGATCGGCAACCCAACTACCGCCGCTGATTCCCCGCGAGATTCTTTTCGGCAACCCAGAACGCACCAGTCCGCGACTTTCACCGGATGGTAAGTATCTGGCGTACATCGCCCCCGACGACAAGAATGTCTTGCAGGTGTGGTTGCGGACAGTCGGACAGGAAGACGACCGCCAACTCACCGCAGATAAGAAGCGCGGTATCCGGATTTTCTTCTGGACTTATAACGCCGACCAGCTGATGTATATGCAAGACTCAGATGGCGACGAAAACTTTCACCTCTATTCGGTCAATATTCACTCCAATATTGTCCGCGACTTAACGCCATTCCAAGGGGTAAAAGCACAGCCAGTGGATCTTGACCCCAAGTTCCCCGATCAAGTGCTGGTGGGGATGAACTTGAAGGACTTGCAAAAGTTTGACGTTTACCGCATCAACCTGGCTAACGGTGCGGTTGACTTATACGCCGAAAACCCAGGCAATGTCGTTAGCTGGACAGTAGACGCCCAATTCCAGGTACGTGCCGCCACTGCTGCCACGCCTGATGGGGGTTCCGATCTATTATTCCGGGAAACAACCCAAGGCGATTGGGAAACGCTGCGTCACTGGGGGCCAGATGATGAAGGCGGTGCCGTTAGCTTCTCAGAAGATGGCAAAACCCTTTATATCAGCGGCAGTCACGATGCCAACGCTAGCCGCCTGATTGCTTTCGATGTCACTACTCGCGAAGAAACAGTCATTGCCGAAGATCCGCAATACGATCTAGGCGGCATCGTCATTCACCCAATCACGCGAGTTATCCAGGCAGTTTCCTTCTACAAAGAGAAACAAGAATGGCAGGTACTTGACCAAAGTATCGCCGCAGATTTTGAAGCGATCGCCCAAATTCGTCCCGGAGAGTTCGGCATTTCCTCCCGTGACCTTGCCGACAAAAATTGGCTAGTCGCTTTCCTCACCGATGACGGCCCGGTCTACTACTACGCCTATAATCGAGATTCCAAGACCAGCACCCTCCTGTTCAGCAACAAACCCACACTAGAAGGGTTGTCGCTGGCATCCATGCAACCGATTTCCTACCAAGCCCAAGACGGCTTGACGATTCACGGCTACCTGACAACACCTGTAGGAATAACCGCACAGAATTTACCAACCGTATTGCTGGTTCACGGTGGCCCTTGGGCGCGAGATACTTGGGGTTACGACCCGCAAGCGCAGTGGTTGGCAAACCGGGGTTACGCGGTGCTGCAAGTGAATTTCCGGGGTTCCACCGGCTACGGCAAAGCCTTTGTCAACGCTGGCAACCGGGAATGGGCGGCGAAAATGCACGACGATCTCATTGATGCCGTCAACTGGCTGGTGCAACAAGGCATCTCCGACCCGCAAAAGATTGCCATTATGGGCGGTTCTTACGGCGGTTACGCAACCCTAGTGGGATTAACTTTCACGCCGGATGTCTTTGCCTGCGGTGTGGACATCGTTGGTCCGAGTAACCTGATTACGCTGATGCAAAGTATCCCGCCCTACTGGGAACCGCTGAAGGCGAATTTCTACTATCGGGTCGGCAACTTGGAGACGGAAGAAGAATTTCTCAAATCGCGATCGCCTTTATTTTTCGTTGACCGCATAACTAAACCCTTGCTAATCGCCCAAGGTGCTAACGATCCACGGGTGAAGCAGGCGGAAAGCGAACAAATCGTCGAGGCGATGCAAAAGGCAAATAAGCCTGTAGAATACGCCCTTTACACCGACGAAGGACACGGTTTCGCCCGTCCCGAAAACCGACTGCACTTTTACGCGATCGCAGAAGAGTTTCTCTCTAAATATTTGGGTGGACGTTGCGAACCGCTAGGAGACATCCCCGGACATTCCGGCGTACTAAATCCATAGTCCCCATTCTTACCAATAGAGGTACGCAAAGTCTAAACTTTGCGTACCTCTACGCTTACCTTTGCGTACCTTTGTGTTTAAAACCGAACCTTTTCCACGGAATAACAGTATTCTTAAAAAAACCTACTTGTTCAGGATTTAAACTGTTATGGACGACTTTATGACAGATGCGATCGCCGAAGCTAAACAGGGGCTCAGCGAGGGGGGAATTCCCATTGGTTCAGTTCTAGTTAAAGATGGGCAAATTGTCGGGAGAGGACATAATAAGCGCGTCCAAGACAACGACCCTGTTACCCACGCAGAAATCGATTGCTTACGCAATTCTGGCAGAATCGGCAGTTACAAAGATACAACGCTTTATTCTACCTTGATGCCTTGTTACCTCTGTGCGGGTGCTGTTGTCCAATTTGGGATTAAAAAAGTCATCGTCGGTGAATCTGCAACTTTCTCCGGTGCCAAGGAATTCATGGAATCTCACGGCGTTGAAGTGATTGATTTAAACCTGGATGATTGCAAGCAGTTGATGACCGATTTCATCCAGAACAATCCCCAGTTATGGAATGAGGATATTGGCAAGTAATTTCCCAGAAAATAGCTTTTAAATTTAAATAATCAGGGAAAACTTTTTGTTTTACCCTCTAGAAGTTATTTGTTTTTTTCGATATAATAAACTTGATAAGGAAGAACTAAGCTTCAATATTTATTGAAAACGGATTTCTATTATTTAAATATACCTTGAAAAGGCAGACTTATCGTTACCAAATACGGGATTAATCATAAAAATATACTGAATATCCTTCCCTTTTTCCACTCAACTATAGAATCCCTCTGTTTCTGAGAAATGTGTCGAACGTCTCTCTATCGGGCAGAGAGGGTTGGGCACCGGCAATCGTTGCCGAAATCGCACCAGCGGCAGCACCCCAGATTACTGCCTCCCGGAGAGGATGCCCAGAAGCCAAAGCTGCTGCCAATCCCCCATTAAACGCATCCCCAGCCGCAACAGTATCAACTACCTGAACAGGGAAAGCGGGGACGAAGAATGTTTCCTCCTCTGTGGCACAGAAGACACCGCGATGGCCTAGTTTCACAATTGCAGTACCGACGCCCTGTTGACGTAAAGCTGCGGCTGCTTTGGCAGCGGTTTCTTGCCCATCCACCGCAAAGCCTACCAATTGCCCCGCCTCAATTTCGTTGGGGGTGATAATGTCAACCAACGGATATAAAACAGACGCAAAATCTCCCATCTCGATAGCAGGTGCGGGATCGAGAATCACCTGGACACCGGCTTGTCGGGCTACCCTAGCCGCGGCTACAACGGCTGGCATCGGAATCTCGAATTGAAGGAGCAATGCAGCAGCACCGGGTAACAAATCGCTAAGGCGTCCGACATCCTCCTGGTTCACGCGCCCATTGGCACCGGGGACGATGATAATGTGATTTTCTCCCCTCCCACCCACAGCGATCGCTGCGACGCCAGAATGAGCCGCCTCATCCACCAAAACAGCCCCAGTCTCGACCCCAGACGCCTGAAGCTTGGTGAGGAGTTCGCGTCCAAAATTGTCGGCACCCAGACGCCCAACGAGCTGAGTCGGAATCCCCAGCCGCGCCACTGCTACCGCTTGATTCGCCCCTTTTCCACCCGCAGCCGTAAAAAAGTCATGACCCCGTAGCGTTTCACCAGCAACTGGCAATCGGGGCGATCGCGTCACGAGATCCATGTTGATGCTGCCGAAGACAATAACTTTGGTCATTGGTCGCTCTTGAAAGTTTTGAATTTTGAGTTTTGAATTAAAGGGATTCCTAACTCAGAACTCAACATTCACCACGCTTTGGACTCGCTCACTGCACCGTAACCGCCGGTTCTAAACCCAAAGTCGCCATTAACCGCTCAATATCGAAGTTTTCAGCCATCATCTGGCGAACGCACTCGACCTTAATCGGTTCGTGGAGCCGCACTTGACCAAAGGCACGGTCAATAATTCCTACAGCTGTCAGCGTATCCAGGTCAACCGACAAAATCGGAATCTCTAAATCTTCAGCGCGGCTGAGGATAAAATGTTGTGGCGGCAATTGTCCAGTCAAGATCAGGCACTGGGTGGAAGTTTCCAAGGCGGCTAGCTGGATATCCGTGCGATCGCCTCCCGTCACCACCGCCATGTTCGTTCCCTTGCGGAAATACTTCAGCGCTGAATTTACATTCATTGCGCCAATTGTCAAGCTCTGTACCATTAAATCCAATCGATCTGGACGGCACAGAACTTCTGCTTTCAACTGGCTGACCAGTTCCCGAACGCTGACACTCCGCAGCAACTCGCTTCTTGGCAACATTCCCAACACAGGAATCCCCTGCCGCTCTAGAAAAGGTCGTACGAGCGTCTCAGCGGCTTCCAGATTAGCTGCGGGAATATCGTTTATCAAAACACCCGTTAAGCGATCGCCCAGCCGCTTTTTGGCTGACAACAGCGCATCCACCAATAGAACCGAGTGAAAACGAGCCACCAGTAAAACAGCCGCATCAACCGCCTCAGCAACCTGTCCCAGAGACAAGTCGAATAAGCTGCCTTCTTCCAAAGTTCCTGGCCCTTCTAATAAAACCATTGGGGCACCAGGCACCCGTCGATACTGCTCCAGAGACAGACGGTAATCCGTCTGGTCTTCTCCAGATAGGCGTCTTTGAATCGTCTCTTCATCCAGAGACAGCAGAGTCGGTCTGATTCGGTTTTCTGGTAATTTCAATACCTGAGCGAGTAACCGGACATCCTCCTCCATCGCATCTGTTTGCGATTCACTTAAACAGGTGCCCAGCGGTTTCCCATAGGCGATATCCAGACCTTTTTCTTTCAGCTGATGGGCAATCCCCAAGATCGTTGCTGACTTGCCACTGTAAGCTTCTGTTGACCCGATAAGCAAATATTTAGCCGCTTTTGGCACACCCTCACTCCTCATTTCTACAGTGTTCAACCATCTGCTCGTAGCAGCTTACGATAGAACGTGTGGGAAAAGTCGATTGTGCGAGTGCGCTTGAAATTCATAATTACGTCGATTAAAAAATCGACTAACTCTGAATTTGCCATCATCACTTCGTAACTCAGTTCCGCATTTCCATCAAACTGCAACCGACAACGGGTCAAATCCAATGGGAGCCTAGACACATACCAGGTGGCAACAAAAGGAATGCTATCGCCGCCTTCTATTTTGCGATTCCCTTCTAAAGACCCTTTTTGATACAGGCTAATTGCCAAGGGCAACATATTCCGCTTATTGCCCTGGTAGTAGGGCATGTAGACACTGACATCCCCTTGGTTTGCAGGCTGAAGTTGGTCAATTGACATTGTCTTAAATCTTCCTCAATTTCCGTCTGACTGGCAGTAGGGCGTTGTCCCTAATTTTCTGCGCTCTGACAGCCGATTGGGAACACAATAGCTTAGAGTTCTAGCCTTGGACGGTGGAGCTAATGGTGATTCTACCTTAATATACAGGTTCCCGCGTCCTCCCCAGGATAAATTCATTCATTAAAGGAATTAAGGACTATGTGGGAGGGAGAAAGAGCAGGAAAGAGTAGTAGAGAAATTTTCGTTTTCCTTCCCCTTTTTTCCCTTTGTAGCGAATTTTTTTCCCCTTTTCCCCGATTCCTGAGTAAAACTTCCTATCTGTTGCCGATTAGTTTACGCTGACTGAATAAAGTTAGGGAATTATTCACGCGAGAAATCTATGCCTCCTTTAGTTGCTAATTACTACTTAACTTATCGCTGCAACGCCCGATGTCATTTTTGTAACATCTGGGCATTAGAGCCACCCCAAGAAGCTGACTTTGCCACGATTCAACACAACTTAAAGGACTTGCGCCGGTTGGGTCTGAAGTATATAGACTTTACGGGTGGCGAACCCCTGCTACGTGCAGATGTTGGTCAGATTTACGCTGAAGCCAAAAAGCAGGGATTCTGGACCAGCATGACGACGAATACAATTCTTTACCCGAAAAAAGCCAAAGAAATTCAAGGATTAGTTGACTTTTTGAATTTCTCGCTAGATGGTGCAGATGCTGAAACCCACGACCATTCGCGGGGAGTGAAAATTTTTGACACCCTAGTTGAGTCGGTTGCTCTAGCGCAAGAACTCGGCGAACAACCCGTTCTCAACCACACCGTCACCGCCCAAAATTATCAGCACATTAACGAAGTCGCAGAACTCGGTCTACGCCTAGGCGTCAGGGTATGGCTCAACCCAGCTTTCACCGCCCACGACCACTACAATTCCAACAAGAATCCCACTCCAGACATGGTGGCAGCAATTCAAGCCGCCGCCAAGAAATATAAGAATGTCGGATACAATAAGGCTGCACTGGCGTTCATTGAAGCTGGGGGGAATGATACGAAAAATCCCCGCTGTAAAGCGGTAGATGCAGTAATTGCGATTTCTCCCGACGACAAGCTACTCCTACCTTGCTATCACTTTGCCCAAACCGGCGTTCCCATTAACGGTAAGCTTTACGACCTCTATCGCCAGTCAGAGGAAGTAGAATCCTACCGCCAATCTCAGGGCAAGCTGTCCGTGTGCGAAGGATGTACGGTATGGTGTTACCTGATCCCCAGCTTCTTTATGGGTGTAGATAAGTATTGGTGGTTGAATCAAGTAACCTATGCCGGAGAATTCCTGGCCCGAAAAAGATTCTTACAACGAGCTTGAACCGCTCGATTCTCTGTTGTCTGAATGTAGAGACGCAATCAATGAAGTTTCTACAGAAGAATTTGAGAGCGACTTTTTTCAGGGACTGGCAGGACGCCGACGCAAAGCGGCGTTCGCCTTAACGGTGATTTGGGGCAGCATCATTGCCCTACATCTGTTTGTTTGGGGTTCGTGGTTAGTCCTAGGACTGACCGGACTGTTGGTGATTCAAGCGTTCCGCGTCGTATTCGCGCGACCCCGACCAGTCCCAGCGCCGTTGTCGGAAGCAACAAAAGACCAATGGCCTTCTGTTTCCCTACTGGTGGCAGCTAAAAATGAGGAAGCTGTTATTGGTAACCTGGTGAAAATGCTGTGTAATCAGGACTACCCAGTAGATCGGTATGAAGTTTGGGTGATTGACGACCACAGCACCGATCGAACCCCCCTAGTGTTAGAGCATCTGGCGAAGGAATATCGCCAGTTAAAAGTCCTGCGCCGAGGTGCGAATGGGGTTGGCGGCAAATCGGGAGCGCTGAATCAAGTGTTGTCCCTGACGCGAGGAGAAATTGTCGGGGTATTTGATGCCGACGCCCAAGTGCCACCAGATATGCTGCGTCGGGTTTGCCCAAGTTTTGAGCGGCAACAGGTGGGAGCCGTGCAGATGCGAAAAGCGATCGCGAACCCATCGCTGAATTTCTGGACTCGCGGTCAGATGGCAGAAATGGCACTGGACTCCTATTTCCAGGAGCAGCGCATTGCCATTGGCGGCATCGGGGAACTTCGAGGCAACGGTCAATTTGTCCGCAGAGCTGCCTTGGAGCATTGCGGTGGGTGGAATGAGGAAACCATCACGGACGACTTGGATTTAACGATCCGCTTACACCTGGATCGGTGGGATATCGAATTTCTGATCTTTCCCCCCGTGTATGAGGAAGGCGTCACCAGCGCGCTGGCACTGTGGCACCAGCGCAATCGATGGGCAGAAGGGGGATTCCAGCGCTATCTGGACTACTGGCGTCTCCTGGTGTCAAACCGGATGGGCACCCTCAAAAGCATTGATGCGTTCTCGTTTTTGCTCACCCAGTATATTCTCCCCGCTGCTGCCGTGCCCGACTGCCTAATGGCGATCGCGCGGAATCGTCTGCCGATTCTGAGTCCCGTCACCGGAATGACGTTCACCCTCTTTCTGATGGGGATGTTCGTCGGTCTGCGCCGCACCAGAAAAGAAGAGAAATTGACTGCATCGGTCTTTTTTGCCACCCTGGTGCAAACCTTACGCGGCGTCCTTTATATGCTCCACTGGATGGCGATTATCGCGAGTACCACCGCCCGGATGTCAGTGCGACCGAAGCGGCTGAAATGGATAAAAACTGTGCATCAAGGCAGCAGCGAGGAAAGTTTCGAGTTTTGAAGTAGAGACACAGGCAGTGCCTGTGTCTCTACTCTAAAACCCTACATCATCATCCTCTTGCCACTCATTGAGTAGCTCATCGGCAGGCTCGATCATCTCTGCGAGTGGCAAGCGTGTCGGCATCGGTTCGGAAAGAGACTCTAAATCTAAAGTCTCTAAATTTTCCTCTCGCTCGTCAGCCAGCTTGACAATTTCCCCTTTGAAAAAGTCCGCGAGGCGTTTGGCAGCGATCGCGACTTCATCGTCCCACTCTACATCTGGCGGTGCGGGGGGTTGGGCTGTCGCTGCTGGAGTCCGCGAAGCTGTAGAACTGCCGTTTTTAAACTCATGCTTCGTCTGCGGTGCCATCTTAGACGGCAGCGGACTGGTTGAAGCGGGTGCTAAGTAGTTGCTAGCGCCATTCTCTTTCTTGACTTCCCCGGAAGGCTGTACGGGCGGTGATTGAGGAGCCGGTGTCCCAGACGCGATCGCTCCTACGGAATTTTGACTGGGCGATGTTCCCACAGACTTTTCAGAGTTTGGCGGCTTTGAGGCACTATTCGACTTCACCTCAGTCCCTCCGGCAACTTGAAAGCTAACTTTTACCTTAGATTGAAAGGTTTTTGAAAACGCTGCTTCCACATCTGGCAGTTTTGTCTGGGCTAACTTTAACAAACCCGTTGAACTGACACTCAGGATTGCTTCCCGACCATTAAAGTTTAGTAAGCGACATCGTTGACGCAAAAATTCTTGCGTCCCAAATAGCTGGACGCGATCGATCACCTGTTGCCAAACTCGATCGAGTTCGACTCCTCGATCCGGACCCTCCGCAGGCTGAGAAACTGGCGCAGGGGTTTCGGTCGATTCTCGCTTTTCTGGTGGCGGTGGTGCCGCTGAGGGCGGCTCTGGTGGTGCTTCCTGCTGAATCGGCGAAACATTGGGGGGAGGGGTGTCAACGACTGGCGTAGCGGGTTGGGCAGGTGTTGAGTGTTGAGTGTTGGGCGTGGACGATCCCCGATCGCCTCTTGCCTCTTGCCTCTCGACACGGGGGCGAGTCAGATTAACACTGCCCACCGCCTGTGTCTGCTGACCGCTATTCGCGATTGGCAGCAATCCCAATAGCGTCACTTCTAACCACAGGCGCGGCTGAGTCGTATTTCTAATTTGAACTTCGCTGTCCTTCAGGTGCTTTTGCCCCTGCAAAATGGTCGGGATGTCCAGATCCGCAAATTCGCACAGATGAGTCCAAGTGGGCGCGGTCACGGCGACTAAATCCGGGCGTTTGGGGGCAGTTTTGGCAATGAGTAAATCCCGGTAGAAACCGGCAAGATTTTGGAGGACAATCAGCGGTTCTCTCCCCCTGTCCATGAGGTGACGAGCTTTTTCCAGAACCGCTTCGGGATCGGAATGCGCGATCGCCTTCAACAATTCCATTAAATCTCGTTCTGGAACCGCTCCTACCAAATCCCAGACTGCCTCTACCGTCACTTGACCGGATAATAGGCTGAGCTGGTCGAGCAGGCTTTCCGCATCCCGCAAGCCTCCCTGAGCCACTTGCGACACCAAGGTAATCGCCTCGGAAGTAATGTTGATGTTTTCCAACTGGGCAATTTTTCCCAGATGCTCCACCATCGCCTCTAAGGGAATGCGGCGAAAATCAAAGCGTTGACAGCGAGAGATAATTGTCGGTAACACCCGCTGCGGGTCGGTGGTCGCCAGGACAAAGACAACGTGCTTGGGTGGCTCCTCTAGCGTCTTCAGCAAGGCATTGAACGCAGCTGAACTGAGACTATGAACTTCGTCAATCACATACACTTTGTAGCGGCACTGAACGGGGGCATATTGGGCGCGTTCGATGATCTCCCGGATATTGTCCACGCCGGTGTTGCTAGCGGCGTCGATTTCAATTACATCCAGCGCTGAACCTTTGGCGATTCCTTGGCAAACAGGACAAACACCACAAGGTTGTTCTGTCGGCTGACTATTCTGAAGACAGTTCAGCGACTTTGCCAGAATCCGGGCGCTGGAGGTTTTGCCCGTTCCTCTAGAACCCGTGAATAAATAGGCGGGGGCAATCCGTTCGGTGCGGATGGCGTTGCGGAGTGTGTGGGCGATCGCTTCTTGTCCCACCAAATCCGCGAACGTCTGAGGGCGATACTTGTGATGTAGGGGTTGGTAGGTCACGGCAGGGATTCGTCAGGCTAGACAAGCGACAGAGGTGTCGATAAAAGTGTAACGTGTTGCTCTAGTCGAACCGGATGCGATCGCCTTCTGGTTGTCTTTAGAGAATTGGTGTGGTTTTCTGGAAAGCAAACATTACGGTTAACCGATCAAAAGCTCATAATAGCCAGTAAACTGTTCAAGCCCGTTAGATAAAATCTGAGAAAGTAAGGGCGGGGGGACTCTAGCAAATGCTCAAGCAACTATGGCGATCGCTGGTAAGGTGGTTTCAGCGTTTATTTGGAACGGGCGGCAGGCGAAACCCAACACCCGCCTCGGTTCGCTCGGAACCCCCTAAACCCCTGACGGATACAGATTATGAATTTTTGTACAGCCAACTGCTCGAAGGAGTCGCGCATGGCTGGCAGCAAGACCGGGTTTTACGGTTTTTTGAGTCTCTAGGCGATCGCGGTCAATCATCCCTATGGGTGGGGTGGCTGAACCGCTTTGGGGAAAGATTATTAGCTTCCCCTGCACCTAATAATGAGTTAGCGGCGCGAATGGTGCAGCTTGGTCAGGTGGGCTGCGGAGAAATCGGGGAAGTTTCTTATGATATTGGGATGCAACTGCTGACGAGAAACGCTCCGGCACGAGCAGTAAACCCCCCACCCGTCTCTTCTATCTATGAATACGAGGAGTTCGACGCGCCGGAGGAGGAAGTCCCCGCAGTTAGTGAGGAAGGGGAGGAAGGCGGAGAACTCAAAACAGTCACCCTGGATGAGTTGTTGGTGATGTTGCAACAGGATAGCGGTTTACTTCAGCAAATTTCCGAGCAACTGCAAATTGAGACGACCGATCCGCAAGTTATTGTGCAAGCATTGGTGAATCAATTCAATGCGGCAAATCCATCCAGCGTCGAGGAAGCAGAAAATCCATCGAGTGCAGAGGAAGCCGAAGCTTGGTTTAATCAAGGCAATCAGCAAGCCAGTGCTGGAGAATTGTCAGATGCGATCGCTAGCTACGATCGGTGCTTGGCGATTAGCCCGGATAACTATATCGCCTGGAACAACCGAGGCGTGATGCAGAAAAATTTAGGACAGTTGCAAGATGCGATCGCCAGCTTTAGCAAGGCGATAGAAATTAAACCCGACTTTTACGAAGCTTGGAACAACCAAGGCAATACTTTCCAGGACTTAGACCGTTTAGAAGAAGCGATCGCTAGCTTTGACAAGGCAGTAGAAATTAAAGCAAACGACCCAGAAGCCTTCTACAATCGGGGATTAGCCCTGGAAAACTTGAACCGCTATGAGGAAGCGCTGGCTAGTTTTGACCGGGTTCTGCAACTCCAACCCAACTATTCAGAAGTCTGGATGGTAAGAGGCGAGACCCTACACCGCTTAGCTCGATATGAGGAAGCGATCGCCAGCTACGACCAAGCTTTGCAACTCAAACTGGATGACTGGGACTCCTGGATCGGTCGCGGCAAGTCGGCGCTTCTTTCAGCGAGTTTGGACCCCTTACTGAGTTCCTTAAGTAAGGTCGCTCAAAATAATCCAGCCTTGAACCAGCGCGGCGATGAAGGGCAATTGGCAAGCTATGAGGAAGGGTTGAAGTACGTTTCTCAAGACAATAACCCAGAAGGTTGGGGCAGATTGCATCAAGCAATCGGCAATGCTTACTATGAGCGATCGCAAGTTAATCCAGAACCCAATCCGTTGCGCCAAAAAGCCATAATCGAGTACGAACAGGTGCTATCAAGCCTCCCCGAAGCCGATTTTCCAGAGTTGCATCAAGAGATTTTGCAAGACCTTCTGCAACTCCAGCAATCTTTAGGACAACCCTCTGAAGAATCCTGAATAATCTGATAGGGCAGCTTTCCCTCGCTTGGAGCTGCCCGTTTTTTGTACAATAACCATTCAACCTCGCAAAACCACTTTCATGCCCTTGACTCGGACAATCCAAAGTATCTATACCGATGGTGCCTGCGTCGGCAACCCAGGTCCTGGAGGCTGGGGTGTTGTTGTCTATTTCACCGATGGTTCGGTCTATGAAATGGGCGACGCCGATCCGGCAACCACTAATAATCGAATGGAAATGCAAGCCGCAATCGGCGCATTGAAACTCGTGAACGGCCTCGGACAACAAGAACCCATCACCCTCTACACCGATAGTGAATACCTGAAAAACGGTGTTACCAAATGGGTGAAAGGTTGGAAAAAGAAGGGTTGGAAGACAGCAGAAGGGAAACCCGTCCTCAACCAAGACCTCTGGGAAATACTCGATGAACTCAATCTTCCCCGGATCGAGTGGCGGTATGTCCGGGGTCACGCAGGAAATGAGGGGAATGAGCGATGCGATGCGATCGCGCGGGCTTTTGCGACGGGGAAGACTCCTTCGCTGCAACAACCCATAGCAGAAGAGTCAATTGTTTCACGCGCGACTAATTCTATTGATAACAAAACGATACAATCGAGTGACTTGTCTTCTGACCCTCCTAACCTCGGCCTAGTCATGGTAGATTCTACTACTCCATCTGCTCTTGATTCTCAGGACAATCTGCCCCGTGAGGTGAGAGTCGCCCAGCTGCGTAATTTGATAGAAACTCTCCATGTGGCTGATGAAATTGCTGCTAAAGGCTACCTAATTACTAGCTCTGAATTAGCTGACTTGATGGATGTCAATGCCAGCGCTGTCACCAGTCGCGGAGACCACTGGGGTTGGCGCAATTGGATTGTGTCGCGGGTTCGCCGTGAGGGCAATCAAATTCTCTGGCAGCTAGAACGGGTAGATGCGGTTAACAGTAATTTCGATTCTTAAATGAGTTTTGGTTTTGGGGAATTGGGAAAAAGTTGTGAGTTTTGAGTTTTGAGTTTTGAATTAAAGAACTCTCCGATCGCTCAAAATCCAACACTCATCACTCTCATTCCCCCTTTGCTTGAGAACTCAAAACTATCCATAACTCCGACCGCGCCATTGCTTAGGAGTACGAATAGCAGACAGAAAAATCCGCAGCACGGCGAAAGGATCTGCCAGAGGGGAAAGATAAAAGTAAACAGGTAAAAGTAAAAAGTCAAAGTTCCTTTCCCGTTTACCTGTTTTTGATCCCCTAAAGCCGGGGGTTTGTACTTTGCTTTCATAAGACGGCGCGATCGCGAGTAGCAACGCAAACCGAATCAATAGCAGAAATAAATTTAACCCGACAGCAGCCACCACTGGGAGTGTCGAAGTTCCCATCACCAGCCAGCTGAGCAAAACCAAGGACGCAGGTAAAGGTAAACCCTGAACGGCGAATAGCAGCCACAAGTCCCCCCATATCTGACCCCTGGAAGCAGCGTCTTTTAGGTCAAGCGATCGCCCCCACTCTTTCCAAGTTTCGGCTGCCCCCTCATACATCCGCACCTTCAAAACCTTAGCTCCATCCAGAAAGCCCACCTTGAACCCACGGGAGGCAATATTGCGAGCAAGGGTCACATCGTCGCAAAAAGAACTCCGGGCACTGGTATAACCCCCTACAGCCTCCAAAACAGAGCGACGGCACAGGAAACACTGACCGTTTGCCATCACCCGCTCCGGATCTTGAGTATTTGTACCCGCCGGATCGAATCGGTAAAGCAGGGTCATCAAGAGTGCTGGTTGCAGCCACCACTCGCCTGGATATTTCAAGATAAACTGCGGCGACAGGGAAATCAGGTCATAACCCTCTTCTTTCGCTGTCCTGAGCAAACCGGCAACCAATCCGGGAATCGCCTGAGTATCGGCGTCCATTCCCAAAATCCACTCGCTCTGTTCGCTACTGTGCAAAAATCCGGTATGTAAAGCCCAAGGACGCCCCACCCAGCTAGGCGGTAAAGGATCGTCCGTCATTAAGCGAAACCGGGGATCTTGCTGCTGTGCCGCTTTAACTAACTCTGGAGTTCCATCCCGGGAACGACTATCAACAACGATAATTTCACGGACTTCGTAGCTTTGGCGGGTTAGCCCAGCCAGCGCTGGGCTAATTCGCTCCGCTTCATTTAAAGTCGGAACCACGACACTGACAGCACCTAAGAGTTCGGGCGTGGCAGTATCGGGTTGAACGGGCGAGCGCCGAGACGGCCCTTTCAATAGACGCGAGAGCAGGATCGCTACTGCTGGTGCCTGAACGAGTAGCAGCAGTAGCGATAGTGCGCTCTGGAGTGTTAACCAATCGACGTTCACTTCACCGCCACTTTGACTTGAGTCACTGGAATTTCTGGCTTCAAACTCGCAGGAGTTTCCGTTGTGGATTCGCGAATCTCTGCGGGTTGTGCCATTTGCCAGAGGGTCAAAGTTGGAATGACACCGACCAGAACGCCCAAGGAGACGGGTATCCAATACCCAGCTGCCAAGCTCAATCCGGCTGCATAACCAAAGTTACTTAGATAGATGATGAGCGGGAAACCTAGCCCAGAACGATCCAATAAGATTGGCGTCTTTCTCCACAATATTGCTCCCACACCGATAAAGAGCGAGCTAGTGCCAAACCAACCGGCATAGTTTCCGTAAGGTGTGCCAAAGAAGGCTCCTGGCTGTTCCCAATACCAAAAAGGTACCATTGTTTGACTCATCGCTGGCTCCAGCGCAAAGTCCCAAGAGGTGAACATCATAGCAGCTACAGCGATCGCGCCTACATAGCGAACCAAGCTCGGATTTTGCCGAGTTTTTAGACCCGCGCAGGCAATTAAATAAGAAACCAATCCCATATAAAACCAGGACAAGGGAATGGTAAAAGGTACCAGTCCACCAATCTTATACCCCAAGCCGTTCAGGTAGCTGTAGTCCCCAAATGGAAAGCCTGTACTGGTTCCCAGCAATTCGCTCCCCAAGGACAGGCACACCGCAGGCAACATGAAAGTCAGCCAGTGCCACAGTCCTAACTTTCTATAGGCATAAATGGCAACGGCGACCGTTCCCAAGACGATATTCACCACTCCACCCCAAGCCATACTCCACTGGAATGCAGTCTGCCCAGTCTCCCCTAAACTCATAATTATTTCAGGATGGGGTACGACCAGCACCAGCCCCGCCAGTCCAAAAACCATCGTTACAATATGACCAATCAGGCAGAAACGCTCGACAGTGACAAGTTGCTTCATTGCAGAATTCTTACTTCTGTATGTTCTTAATAGTAGTTTACAAATGTTTGTCAAATAACCCCATGCTTGTGCGGCTGTCGTCGTTAGTCGTGGCTTAAGAGTCCAAATTTAGTTGGAAGTCTCCCAATCTCGTGTCAGAAGTCCAATTCACCCGTTAGCACAGCGACCTCGATCAACCTTTGGAATGCTCCGAAGTTCAAGGCTGCTGCTGGACTCCAGACTTCCAGAGAAGGACTTAGAAAGAAAAAAACGACAATCAAATAAATTCTTCGCCAGTCGGCTTTTGGCTCTTCCTGGTCGGCGGTCAGTAGGGGAAAGCAGTTAAGATATTGGCAGCAACACTTAAAAGGCTTTTTCACTAAAAACCTATTGGTTGCGTTTTTAAGCTGGGCTTGCTCTCCAAGAGCAGCTCGCTCGACCCTATCGGCTTCATGGCGCATGTACTTAACATGACTTCATTTCTGCCTAAAGAAACCAAAATTGCGATCCGTCCCGTTCAATACCGCGATCTAGATGCGCTGGAACGGCTAGCCGCAGAAGATTTTGACGCAGGAGACCAAATTTACTCAACGGACAATCTGGGTAGAAAAGTTCATCAAATTCGACCCTGGTTTGGCCCGCTGAAGTTCTTGAGCTGGTTTCCCAATCCTTGTCAGCACACTTTTTGCGTTTATGTCGCGGAGCAGGATAACCAAGTTCGCGGTACGATCCAGGTTTCACCGTTCAACCGCACGCGCAGCACTTGGCGGGTTGAGCAGGTAGTTTTGGAGACAGGGGTACCGGCGGAAGTTGGCTCGCAGCTTTTACGTTATTGCTTTGAGTCAATCTTGGAAGCGCGTACCTGGGTGTTGGAAGTCAATGTTAACAACAAAGCAACACTGGCTCTTTACCGCCAGAATGGGTTTCAACCTTTGGCTCAGCTGACTTATTGGGCGATCGCTCCAGAGCTGCTTTCGTCACTGCAAGAGCGCGAACCGGATTTACCCAATCTTCTCCCAGTCAGCAATGCTGATGCCCAGTTACTCTATCAACTCGATACGGTGTCAATGCCACCGCTGCTACGCCAAGTTTATGACCGTCACATCCATGACTTCAAAACTAGCTTCGCTGGCGGGTTTCTCACCAGCTTGAAGCAATGGATCGGCAAGACAGTTAGCGTTAGTGGTTACGTATTTGAACCGCAGCGCAAGGCAGCAATTGGCTATTTTCAAATTTTTCTGTCCCGCGATGGCTCCCAACCCCATGTCGCTGAGTTGACCGTACACCCAGCCTACACTTGGTTATATCCGGAGCTACTTTCTCAAATGGCTCGGATGGCTAAGGATTACCCTTCCCAGTCCTTACAACTGGCTTCAGCCGACTATCAGCCAGAACGAGAAGAATATTTGGAACAATTAGGGGCAGAACGAATCTCCCACTCGCTCCTGATGTCTCGTTCTGTGTGGCACAAGCTGCGGGAGGCAAAGCCCATTTCCCTAGAAGGGCTACAGTTGGCTGAAATGCTTCAGGGTCTCCAACCCGCTCGCAAAGCAGTACCGGGGCGGATGTCTTGGCTAAAGTCGAAGCATAAGAAGCCGCAGGTAGAACCGCAGAAGGATTTATCGTCCTCTGTGGCGTTGCCTCCAAAAGGGGGAATCGTGCTAAATTCCCAATCCCTTGATGCCACGAAAGCTAGCCGCACAGAGCGGGGAGAAGAGAATGGAGAGAATCTCGGCACTGGGTTTGGATGTCGGTAAAAAGCGGGTTGGGGTAGCTGGCTGCGATGGCACTGGATTGATTGCCACCGGAATCGCTACGATCGAACGCACTTCCTTTGACCGGGATATCGAGCAACTGCGACGCCTGGTTGAGGAGCGACAAGTGCAAGTTCTGGTCATTGGTTTACCCTATGCGATGGATGGAACCCTAGGATTTCAGGCGCAGCAGGTGCAGAAATTTGCGACAAGAGTGGCAGCGGCTCTCCAGTTACCGCTGGAATATATGGATGAGCGGCTCACGTCCTATGAGGCAGAGGAACTGCTAAAAACAGAAAGGCGATCGCTCTCCCAAAATAAACCTCTAATTGACCGCAAGGCGGCAGCTTTGATTTTGCAACGCTGGTTAGATGAACGTCGAGCCGCAAACAAAGTCGCAAAGCAACTTGTAGAAACAACCTATATCGCGTCTGGCGCACAGATACAGACACAGGCAGAGACATCGGAAATTCCCAATTGATTCGCAATTCCCGATTCTCCATCACCGATTTCCAAATCAGATGATAATATGAGAGATTGCTGCATTCTAAAAATAGACTTTATCCATGACTCTGCCGCAACAGCGTAAACACGAAATTATGACGGAGTATCAGGTTCACGAAACTGATACTGGCTCGACGGATCTCCAAATTGCGATGCTGACAGAACGCATCAATCGTCTCAGCACTCACCTCAAAGCCAACAAGAAGGATCATGCTTCCCGGCGAGGTTTGTTGACAATGATTGGTACCAGAAAGCGTCTCCTGTCCTACCTGCAAAAGGAAGATAGACCCCGCTATCAAGCCTTGATTGGTCGCCTGGGTATTCGCGGTTAAACCGCCGATAAACTTATGTCTTCAGAAGAATCCCAACGGAATCGCTTACCGTTTGAACCCGCTAAGAAGAATCGCAAAAAACCAGCGAAAAACCAACCAACAGCCCCAAGCACTGCCAAAGCGGAAGGTCAAGCGCCTTCTCCAAGAAAGCTCGAATCTTCGGCAGTCCCAGAGGTGGTGAGCAAACGCATGGCTCGCCGGATGGCTCTTTTTTGTGGGATTCCTAGCGCTTTAGGCATTTTGACTTTTATTGTCAGTTATGTCGTGGTTAGCCAGCACTGGTTCAAGTTGCCCAACGCCGCAGTTGTACTTGTGAGTATGGGCTTCTTTGGGTTGGGCGTTCTGGGATTAAGTTACGGGGTTCTCTCAGCCTCCTGGGACGAAGAGAGACCGGGTAGTAAAATCGGCTGGAACGAGTTCACCACGAACTGGGGACGGATGACAGCAGCATGGCGCTCTGCTGGGCAAAAGGATTCATAAATCCCGCGCAAATACCAGCAGTTCAAAGGTGAGTTTTACTTATAAGTTGTTTAGAGAACGATTGCCATCGGTCTCGCTCTTTCCTGGGGTTTGAACCCCAGGCTATTTTCATTTTTTGCTGGAGAGATAAACTCGGCGGTCTATCTAGGCAAAGCTAGAGAAGTATTATCTCTGGTGACTTTTGAAAAAGGAGATATTCGGCAGATAAACAACCGAATTATGGATTTGGAAAAATGATTGTAGTCATGAAAGCTGGCACTCCAGAGGTTGAGATTGAGCGCGTTAGCGCCGAACTCGGTACTTGGGGACTGACACCAGAAAAAATAGTTGGGAAGCACAAGGTGGTATTAGGTCTGGTTGGTGAGACGGCTGACTTAGATCCCCTCCAGATGCAAGAAATTAGCCCTTGGGTTGAACAGGTTCTGCGAGTTGAGCAGCCCTTTAAACGGGCAAGCCGTGATTATCGTCACGGTGAAGCTAGTGACGTTGTGGTATCAACACCTAACGGTAATGTCACTTTTGGCGAACATCATCCTTTAGTGGTGGTGGCTGGTCCTTGTTCGGTCGAAAACGAAGAAATGATTATTGAAACCGCACGTCGAGTTAAGGCGGCGGGAGCGCAGTTTTTGCGCGGCGGTGCTTATAAGCCTCGGACTTCGCCCTATGCTTTCCAAGGACACGGTGAAAGTGCCTTGAATTTGCTAGCGGCGGCGCGGGAAGCGACAGGCTTGGGCATTATTACGGAACTGATGGATAGTCCTGAATTGGATGTGGTGGCAGAATTTGCCGACGTGATCCAAATCGGTGCCAGAAATATGCAAAATTTCTCCCTGTTGAAGAAAGTAGGGGCGCAAGAAAAGCCTGTGCTGCTGAAGCGGGGAATGGCGGCGACGATTGAAGATTGGTTGATGGCGGCGGAGTATATTATGGCTGCTGGCAACCCGAACGTGATTTTGTGCGAACGCGGTATCCGCACCTTTGACCGTCAATATGCGCGGAATACGCTGGATTTGTCGGCAATTCCGGTGCTGAGAACTTTGACTCACCTACCAATTATGATTGACCCCAGTCACGGTACAGGTAAGTCTGAATACGTGCCTGCGATGGCGATGGCATCTATCGCTGCTGGTGCTGACTCGTTGATGATTGAAGTCCACCCCAACCCGAAGAAAGCCCTTTCAGACGGCCCTCAATCTCTGACACCAGAGCGTTTCGACCGCCTGATGCTAGAGATGTCTGTAATTGGTAAAGCTGTAGGTCGTTGGCCTGAACCTGCTGTTGCTTTAGCTTAGAGTTACAAGGGTGGGCAAATGCTCACCCTTTTTTAATGGATGCGATCGCAATTTGATTCGTGATGGAATGCGATCGTTTGGCTCTGTTTGGAAGAACAGCAAGCATGATACTCTATGCCGAAATCCTCCGAATAGGAGATTTAGATGTATTACTCCATCGACAATTTCTCCTAACAAACATCGCCTTTTACACCAGCTTGCCCATAATCATATCCCTTGAGACGAATGGAGCGACGATGATGTTTGTCTGGGTTATCGGTCATTGTACTGCTGAGGCGCGATCGCATCGCTCTGCTGTTGTGCTCATTACTCCCATAAAAAAATTACCCAGCTCTAACTAGAGCTGGGTGATAGGAAAAACGGGCTAATCTAAAGTTGATTAACCCGATAGCTTGGGAACGCGCACACAAATTACTTTTGCACAACCAACTTAACGTTGGCATTTTGCAGACCGCGTTGCTTGACTTCAGCCAAGGTCTTGTTCACGGCATACTTCTGATTAATCGAGTTAATCAGTTCGGTTTGGTTGTGCTTCTTGGCGACGCCCCACAGGTCAGCAATCAGGTCGAAAGAACCGTCGCTGTTGCGAGACCAACCGAGGTCATACTCGCCTTCCAGAACTGCAACGATGTCAGAACGAACCCGCTGACCGTTATAACCCCGAACATCTGCTTCGGTCTTAACACTGATACCCAGGTCGCGGAGAGAAGCTTTCAGGATTTCGGCATCGGTGATTTTGGTACGCAGAGTGCTAAAGTGAGACATTTGGATTTCCTCCAGTAGAGAGTTAAGAGAAACGACAACTTGTGGATGTGAGTCTGCCGCCTGGACGCATTACTGGGCGGCTTTTTTTGTCAAACTGCTAGCAAACTGCTAGCCTTTCCTCCTGTTGGGAGCAGGAGAAAGCTTTTAGAACTCCAGTCGCTGATACTCGGCGACGGAGGACGCAGCAGGTCGCGCTCGCTGTCTGGCCCAGTCCCTCAGGGCCGTTACCTGCTCGTTCATGGTTCGGGAAAGCGGCAGAGTAGCTTTTATTGCCGCGATGATATCAAGCTGGGTAAATTCTCGGTCTTGGGCAAAAGCTTCGTACATTGCCGCGACCAATCCCTGCTCAATTTCTGCCCCGGAAAACCCATCCGATACCTTAGCCAGCTGGTCGAGGTCAAAACGAGAAATGTCTCGCTTCCGCTTGCTAAGGTGAATATTGAAAATCTCTTTGCGTTCTTCCGCAGTCGGCAAGTCTACAAAGAAAATCTCGTCGAAGCGTCCTTTGCGGAGAAACTCACCCGGTAGACGTTCAACCCGGTTGGCAGTTGCCATCACGAACACCGGAGACGTTTTTTCTTGTAACCAGGTAAGGAAAGAACCAAAGATGCGGCTGGAAGTACCCCCGTCTGAGTCAGCAGACCCAGAAGTACCGGCAAATGCTTTATCCAGTTCATCAATAAAGAGAATCGCTGGGGAAATTGATTCAGCCGTTTTCAGGGCATTCCGCAAGTTAGCTTCTGAGCGCCCCACCATTGAGCCGTCGTACACTCGGCCCATATCTAGGCGCAGAAGTGGCAGACTCCAGAGGCGGGCAGTGGTTTTGGCAATGAGAGATTTGCCACATCCCGGTACCCCTAGGATTAACATCCCCTTGGGTTGGGGCAGACCGTATTCCCTTGCTTTCTCTGTAAAAGCATTGGAACGTTGTCTCAGCCATCGCTTTAGCTCTTCTAAACCGCCAACCGAATCAATGGTTTCATCTTCTTCGATAAATTCCAAGATGCCGTTGCGGCGGATTAGCTGCTTTTTCTCAGAAAGAATAATATCGACTTCTGTTTCCGTCAGACGCCCGGTTTTGACGAAAGCTTTCCGATAAACTTTTTCGGCTTCATCCCGCGTCAGACCCAAGGTTGCTTTTAGCAGTTTTTCCCGAACTTCAGTTGTGGTGCGGCGAGAACGGGTTTGCTCTAACTGGCTAGATAGCACTTGGTTCAGTTCTGCCAAATCTGGCAAAGGATAGTCTAGAACGACGACTTCCTTTTCCAGCTCAATGGGGATTTGCTGAACGGGTGACATGAGAATGATAATTTTCTGTGTCCCTTTGAAGCTGGCGATCGCATCCCGCAGCCACCGCGTTGTTGCCGGTGAGTCAATAAAAGGGTGTAAGTCTTTAAAAATAAAGATACCAGGCTCTCTTTGGCGTACTACCCATTCAATCGCTGCCTCTGGGGAGACGGTGTTGTGCTGGGTAATATGGCGGGGTTGACCGTACTCGACTATGCCGTGGGTGACAGTCCAAATGTAGACGCGCCGAGCCAGGGATTTTGTCTGAGCAATATTGGCAATTGTTCGCTCCGCCCGCTCTTCTTCGGAAGTTACTAGGTAGATGAGGGGGTATTGAGCCTGAACCAGAATATCTAGCTCTTCTTTCATATCTATCGACCCATTAGAGACGGCACAACCACTAGCCAAACATTTATCAACCGCAACCAACGTGAGCAAGCGAGGAATTCAAGCAGTCTGGAGGATTTGGAACTTTAACAGGGAACCAATGCCTCTTCTCCCTGAGAATCCGTGCCGAGTTCACCTCTGGCATTTTCAAGGGTAGTCAGCTCTTCAGCGATTACACCTGGTTGATTATCCAGGGAAACCATTTCTCCATCTCGCAGTACCACAGAGCTAGTACACTCCGGACAGGAATAGACTCGATGAGTCCTTCCCTGGATTGCTTCTACCTCATCAACCACTTCTGGGTTAGCCAAGTAGAAGACGATCGCTCTTTCGACAATTGTTGACATGGGTTCCGTGTCAACAGCTGAGCGAATTTTGAGCTGGCGATGGAGACCTGGAGGAAGATACAACGTAACCTTTTGCTTGTCTTGCATATAACTTTTCAGTTGTTCTACCCGGGTATATTTCACAGGTTATCTGCCTTATTCCGGGCTGTCAAGACATCATGCCAGCATGACGGCAATATTGTTACATCGCTTAATACTTTCCGGCAGAGTCGGACGAACTGGTGTAAGGAATATAAGCAAGCAGAACGGAGATGGGTTTCGGCGGTGTCCATTGCTAAATAACGTTCCCAGAGGCGTCCGGCGTCCTAGATCGGTTGTTAGAAGTCAGAGAGTCGAAGCTTGTTGCAACTGGCGTGTTGTTGTTTATGCGATCGCACTCTGTGTAATGCTGTGGAGTTGTCGCGCCTCGGATACCCAGTCGCCAACCTGGAAAACTTATAAAAACCCGCGTTATAGCTTCGAGTTTCCTTATCCCAGTACCTGGATTGCTGCGCCAATGCCAGACAATCGGGATGGACGAGCTTTTAGAGATCCTCAAGACCCAGAGGTGGAAATATTAGGAGTGGCAGGCGATCGCCTGCCAGAAATTGAACTTGCGCCATCAGGGCAAAAAACTCCCCATCAATTCTCGCAGCAGAACTTTACTACCCAACAAGGAGTTATCGGAAAACTTTATGTAGAACTGCGTTCAGATATCAGTTTGATGCGATTGACACTGATTCAGGGAAGGATACGCTACTACTGGCAGGGGCGATCGCCCTCCAAAGAATTTCCCAATTATTATCGCTTCTTTTATTATGTTGCCGGACAATACCGCATCCCCTTGCAAGTGGAAGGAAGAGAGGGAGAGAGGTTAAGAGAGGGAGATTCCAGGCAGTAATCAGCGCGAAATCCTATAAAGCCTCAAAATTCTCTAAAAATATAGGGCTTTGGCAATTTTTAATTTTAACTTTTACTTTTTAAATTCCGGAAGGGATTAGGATTGGTCTGAGGAAATCCGCTTTATCCGAATTACCTGCCAATCCGCGTGGTTTTACCATAAGTGTAAAGTGCCATTTAATTCCATGCCCTCCGAAACAGAATCACCCCAGAATCTACCAACCGAGTCAAAGCCATTGCGAGTTTTGATTGTAGAAGACGATCCCATGATGCAGTTGGGTTTGGAGCAGTCATTAGCCGCTCATCCGCAGTTCACGATTGTCGGACAAGCCGAAGATGGCTATTTAGGCGTTGAAGCTGCTCTTAAACTGAAACCGGATCTGGTGGTTATGGATATTGGTCTGCCAAGACTAGATGGAATTGCCGCCACCCAGCAAATCAAGGCAGCGCTTCCTGATATCCGGGTAGTGGTATTGACCTCCCATACGACAGAAACCGAGATTATTGCCGCCCTTTCTAGTGGTGCGGATGCTTACTGCATCAAAGGTGCCAGTGTAGAACGCTTGCTCTCTGCGATCGCTGCCGCCCAAGAAGGTGCTACCTACCTCGATCCGCAAATTGCACGACGAGTAATTGACCATCTTAAACCGCCTTCAGTGACCGGCAGTGTTTCAACGCTATCGCAGCGCGAGTTAGAGGTATTGAAATTAATGGTAGAAGGCAAAAGCAATCCGGAGATTGCTGCTGCCCTCTACCTCAGCCCCAACACGGTCAAAACCCATGTCCGTGGCATCATGAACAAACTGTCTGTCGATGACCGGGTTCAGGCAGCTGTTGTCGCGCTTCGTTCTGGACTGGTGTAAACCAAATTCTGTAGGAATGCGATTCATTGTATTTCTACAGAAATGTCCGACGCTCCAAGTGATAAAGTTGTGCGATTTGATGTCTACTTTCCGTAAACTGTGCTGACTGTTGGTGCGTCGAAACCTGTAGTTTTGGCTCAATTAAAGACTGTCTGCTAGTCAGACGGGGAGTTTTTGTAATTGCCTCCGGGTGAATCAGAATAAACCCCATGCGTCGAGCGTATAAGTAGAATGACAACATGACCATGCACCCTTGAATTCAGTGTCAGGTCTCAGGTTAAGACGATTAGAAGCGATCGCACTTCATCCCCTTGTCTCACCCAACTGGGTGAACATCAATTCTATCTTAAGCTAGATGAAAGATTGCCAAGGCTAAGCAAACTAACTCACGAGTCTTTAGTTTAATCGTGTCCAGCTACTTAGATGGTCAACAACACTTTAAAAAAAATCCTATCTATACAATTCAACTGTTTAAAAAAACAGTAGTTATCAAAATAATATGATTTATTTTATCTACCTCACGCTCTTGATTCACCCGAATGGATGATTTTGAGAAATGCCAAGCATTAGCACTTAAATAAAAGCTTTTTTAAAAGGTGGTAAGAATCAATATCATCCAAAAGAATGAGCTAGTTGGGTGAAGTGGAAGCTGAGAGCTAAACATTACCTTAGTAAGTGTAAGGAACACCAAATCACTTCAAGGAACACTAACCATGCAAGCTCCAATTAATACTCAAGCAAATGCTAACATCCAGACCAACAAACCTGTACTTCAGCGCGGTTCCCAAGGAGCATCGGTTGAGGAACTACAAAGACTTTTAACTCACTGGGGAAGTTATAACGGTGACATTGATGGAATCTTCGATATCGTCGTTGAAAATGCAGTGAAATCTTACCAGCACCGCGTCTTTTTGAAAGAAGATGGCATCGTAGGAAATCTGACTTGGCAGGCTCTTTACAAGGGTGCGCCCGTCAATATGCCAGTGCTGCAAAAAGGTAGCAAAGGTCAAATCGTAGTCACGCTTCAGCGTCTTTTACAGACAACTGGCGATTTTACTGCTGCACCTAGCCCAAACTTCGGCCCAGCAACAGATGCAGCGGTGCGCTCTTTCCAAAGGCGCTCTGGTTTAATTGCGGATGGAATTGTTGGCGATCGCACTTGGCACGCTTTGAGTAAGATTCCTCACTAAAGAAGGAATGTCACTCTCTTGACGCCTCTCCGTTTACGGAGAGGCGTCAAGAAATTTTTCTATAAGGTTGATGAATTAACCGGATTCGATATAACTTCAAAGACTAAAAGGCTAAGAAGCATCCCGATTTAGAGGTAATGTAAACCACAAGGTTGTCCCTAATCCAGGACTGCTATTCGCTCCAATTTCCCCGCCGTGGGCTGTGATAATTTGCTTGCAAAGATACAATTTTAAACCAGTGCCAGTCGAGCAACTGGATCTCGGATCTCGGATATAAAGATCGAATAAGCGATCGCACTCTTGTTGGCTCATCCCGATACCGTTATCCTGAAGCGTACAGCGCAGTCTTTGAGACTCAATGGTGGCGCTCAGATGTAGGCTCAGTTTGGGGGGATTATGCTTCAAAATATGGTTGAATAAGTTTTCTAAAACTCGCTGTAACTGAGCTGGATCGACCATGACCAAGGGTAAATCAGCGGAAACAAGATTCGTTAGTGTCGCTTGATTTTGCGACAGCGTTGGCTCTAAGCCTTGGAGAATCTTTGCAAACAGAGTCTTTATTTGAATAGGCTCGCAGTGGAGGATAATGCCCTCTTCCTCGCTAGAATGAGTTTCTAACAAGGAATTAATCATTCCCAATTGCCGCTCGTTCCCTTGAATCATGCGTTCGACAATTGAACGAGAAAGGGTAATTTTTTCCGCTGGCTGATTGAGCAAATTTTTTAGCACCATTACAGTTCCAATTACCGAAGTCCGGAGTTCGTGGGAAACTGTATGTAAAACAACGTCCTTGAGTTGGTTCATTTCTTGGAGTTGTGCCACTGCCTGCTGTAACTGGGCAGTGCGCTCCTCGACAGTCCGCTCTAGACAGGTATTCAGAGTGGATACTTGTTCGTAAAGTTGTGCTTGTTGGATGGCGATCGCGACTTGGGTTGCCAGCGAACAGAGCAATTCAATTTCAAACTGCTGCCAATGACGCGATCCGCTGCATTGATTGGCGATCAACATTCCAAAAAACTCGTTTCCTACCAGAATGGGAACGCATAAACTGGCTTTAATTTGATATTGAGCGTAGTACGCAGTGTGAAAGCGAGATTTAATAACTTTCTCTGTATCATCAATTGCCTGAACCTGACCTTGTTTAAAGAAGGATTTAAGTTCTCTGAGGTAACGGTCACTTGTCACCCAGCCGAGAATCGATCGACAATCCGGTACCACTGATTCTGCTACAACTTTGCCTTGAGAATTGGTATCTAAGTGAGCGATGAAAACTCGGTCAGCTTGCAGAAATTGCCGAACCTCGTGAACGGTGTTATTGAGAATTTGATCGAGATCCAGCGATCGCCGAATTCTCAGCGCAATCTCTCCTAGTAAGCGAGCCGCACTCAGAGCGCAGATGCTAGCGCGATCGCGTTCTCCCGCAGCCCGGAGTTGGACTTCCGCCTCCTTTCGCTTGGTGATATCGAGAATATATCCTTCGTAGTGGGTGATGTTCCCTTGGTCATTGCGGACAACGCTGGTGAATTCATAAACCCATCGCACCTCGCCATCAGAGCGAATCAGGCGATAGTCCTGTTCCTGAAAATTTAAGCCAGCCGCATCATACGCTTGAGTCTGAGCCTCAACTTGAGCTAAGTCATCGGGATGAATAACGCTACCGTACGTTACCCTGCCACTAATGAAGTCATCCGATTGATAGCCCCACTGACTGATGTTGGGCGAGACGTATTCCACGGGTCGATTTTCTTGGGCAATCCAGCGGAAGACCGTAACCGGCCCTCTGATAAATAATCTGCGTTCTCGCTCTAGTGCTGCTTCGGCTCGCTTGCGTTCTGTCACTTCCATCAGCAAGCCATCCCAGAGAATATCACCGTTCGCCTGCTTTTCCGGACGGGAGGCGCATTGTACCCACTTAATTTTGCCAGTAGGCGTGACGATACGACCTTCCCAAGCCCAAGGTTGCAGCGTGGTGGCAGAAATATCTACAGATTCTTCATACCCTTTGAGATCGTCGAGATGAATTAAATCCTTAAGCAGTTGAAAATTCGCCTGAATATTTTCTGGTTCTAACTCAAACAATTCTTGGTACCCGGGACTGGCACAGACGATGGACTCACGACCATCCGGGCACCGCAGATACTGGTAAATCATGCCCGGTATGTTGGCAACCATTCTTTGAAATTTCGATTCTTGCTGTCTGAGCTTGTCTGTCGTTTTCTGAATCGTTTCAATCTCGCCGTCAGCCAGAATTTGTTTAAGCTTTTCAAAGGCGGCTTCGTCCCGACAACACTCCCGGATGGCTTCTAGATATTCAGGCATTCGCAATTACTTCACTTCTTTTTAACTCAACCATTTTTCAACAATTTCACTAGATTAACAGGCTGAAAACCCTGAAAAATGAAGTCCGAAGTGTGAAAAGCTACGCTTTGGGGTAACTTTCAACTTTTCTGGTTTTTCATTTTTTTATAGCCTTCATCCTTTAGTATTCCCATCCCTGCTTCAAAAATGCAGTCCATAGGTGATTGTAAGAAAACTGGCATAGAAAAGGTAAAGCCTAATCTCTTTGTTCTATCAAAAGTAATAATTTTTTTGCCACGATAACAAGCAAAACTTGATTTTCAATTATTTTCACTGATTGAGCGATCGCTCAAAGGTTTATTTTCTAATTTAAGAGGGAACCATACATTTAACCTTCTTTTAGCGAATCACCCAATCGGGTGATTCTTAACCATGCTTTAGTTATTGGTTAGTAGCCATCGTTAAGGATGTACCAGGATTCATTCATCTGGCATCTTTATCTAGTCAGCATAGGAATCTAGTCAGCACAAGAGTCCTATTATTGCGTTTCTCGGTTGGATTGAAGACGAAATACCCAACTTCTCTAAGAAGTTGGGTATCTAAAGGACTAGCATCTTATAAATTAAATCAGATTGGTCTAGTAAGCAGGCATAAAACAGCTCTTAGACTAATAACATCTTTCTGTTTATGGTGACGTTGCAAAAGGTAAAGTAAACCAGAAGGTTGTACCAGCTTTTGGAGAACTAGTCACGCCAATTTTGCCACCGTGAGCTTGTACAATCTGTTGACAAAGATATAATCCCAAACCAATACCCGTTGAGCGTCGTGCTTGCGAACCACGGGCATAAAGTTCAAAGGCGCGATCGCATTGTTCTGGATTCATCCCAACACCGTTATCTTCAATAGTGCAGCGAATCGTCTGTTCTTCAACGGTCGCCCTAAGAATCATCCTGAGTCCGGGTGGGTTATGGTTAAAAGCATTCGTGAGTAGATTTTCAAACACACGCCGCAGCTGAAGCGGATCGGCGTTCACTGTGGGCAGTTCAGAAGGAATTTGATCGATCAGAATTGCCTGATTTTTGACACACAACGGCTCAAAATCCTCAACAATCTCTTGAATGAGAGAGTTAAGTTGAACTGGTTCGCGCTGCAAGACAAAACCTCGCACTTCGCTGGTGTGAACTTCTAACAAGGAGTTAATCAAGCGGAGTTGGCGATCGCTACTTTGAATCATCCGCTCTAAAATTGACCGAGACACTGGAATTGTCTTTTGTTCATTGCCATTCGCTGTTAACAAATTCTGCAACACCAGTAACCAGCCGGTGAGCGGCGTCCGCAGGTCGTGGGAAACGGCATGGAGGAAGACATCCTTCAGTTCGTATAGTTCTTGAACTTCCTGGATTTTTTGCTCTAGTTGAGCGGTACGTTCCCGAACTTGGCATTCTAAGTTGGTATTGAGTTCCTGTACCTGTTGGAAGAGGCAAGATTGCTGAATGGCGATCGCAACTTGGGTTCCCAATTGTTCTAGCAAATCAATCTCGATCGGTTCCCAGCGCCTCGCTCCACTGCATTGATTAACAATTAATGCACCCAATAACCGATCGCCTTTCACGCGAATTGGGACAGCCACGGCGGCTTTGACGTGATAATCGCGGTAATAGGATGCGATCGCTGGGTGAACCATCGCTTGGGTTGTATCCTCAACGACTCGAACCTGATTCGCCTCAAACAAGGTTCGCATCTCCTCCAGGGAACTTCGATCGTCAAGTACCCAGTTCATAATCGGCGGGTAATTGGGTTCTACGGATTCAGCCATTACCCTGCCTTTTCCCGTCGTATCGGAAGCGATGAAGACCCGGTCGGCTTTCAGAAACGACCGGACTTCTGCCACGGTAGTGTTAAAAATTTCGTCCAAATCCAGCGATTTGCGGATTCGCAGCGCCATTTCTGCCAACAAGCGATCGCGTTCTTGCACCAAGCGCTGCCTCATTTCCGCCTGCTTGCGTTCAGTGATATCGTTCCCAATTGTCAGCAAACACGGCTCACCCTCCAAGTTGATGATTTCGGCACAGAAAAGCCCTATTATTACCCTTCCGGACTTGTTGCGAAACTCGCATTCCTGATTGCGGACAGCACCTTCTTCCTGTACCTGCTGGATAACTTTGATGCGGTCTTCTGGATTCACCCAGATATTTAATTCCAATGTCGTATGACCAATAATTTCATAGCGTTGGAAACCTGAAAGATTGAGGAAACTTTCGTTGACATCAATGTATCGTCCTTCTTTGAGGGTGGTAATCGTTATCGAGTCAGGACTGGAACGAAAAGCGGATGCGAACTTCTCCTCAGAACTTCGCAGCGCCTCCTCACCCCGCTTTCGGTCGGTAATATCCATTACCAACCCATCCCAGAGAATATCGCCATTGAGTTGCTTCTCTGGTCGAGAAGCGCATTGAATCCATTTAATTTTGCCGCTGGGAGTCTGAATCCGACCTTCCCATTTACAAGGTTGCTGTGTCGCCGCCGAAACCGCGATGGATTGTTCATAAGCCTCGCGGTCGTCGGGATAAATTAATTCCTTGCCACAATTTGCCTGAATCGCCTCCGGCTCTAATTCAAACAGTTCGCGGCAACCGGAACTGGCATAGGGGACAGCCTGGGAACCATCCGAACGCTGAAGGAACTGAAAAATCATCCCCGGTACGTTAGCGGTAATTTGTTGCAGCCGTAATTCGCTTTGCCGTAAAGTTTCAGTTGTTTGCTGATGAGCGATCGCTTTCCCGAAACTTGCTGCCATCGTTATCAAACAAGCTTCCTCATCTTTTGACCACTGGCGATCGTAGCGGCGATCGTCAAAGCCAATTAAGCCCCAAAGTTTGCCATTACAAGAAATTGGGACAACTAATATAGAGGAGATTTGCTTGTTTGTTAAAACTTCCCGTTCGTCATTTGGAAGTTCGCGAATTAAACCCCGAACTGTCTTCCCAGCTTGCAAATCTTCGTACCACCGACTGATGCGACAAGCCGCCAATGCCTGGTTTTGTAAATTGGGATTGTGAATTTGAGGCGTTACAAACTCTTTTGTCCATTCAAATCGATGGCTAAAGGCTAATTCACGGGTTTCTGGATGAGGATGAATCTCAAAAATATAAGCTCGATCTACTCCCGTTACTCTGCCTAAAGTTGCTAAAGCTTGATTCAGGCCGACTGCAAAATCGCGATTCGTCAGCAGTTGGTGAGTCGCTTCCGCCACACTTTGTAGGAGATTAGAGCAATACATGGGGCTAGTTTTCGCATACAGTCTAGTAGAAACACGCTCTTCTGAATAGGAAATTTTTTGACTCTGACTTATGGTTTTGTTCACTTTTTAACCCTTTTGTTCGATTGCAGTGGAGGCTTTCATCCTTCGTGCCGATAAAAGTCTTTTGATGGGTTGAAAGCCAAAGGCAGCAGTCAGAAGAATGAATTTTCCAAAAACATCATGAAAAATGATGAATTGGGAACAAATTCATCATCTAATCTTCAAGATTTATCTTTCCGATTTCCGAAAAAATACGGATCTATCACCCGATCGGGTTAACCAATCTGTAGGAGGGCGATCGCGCCTGCGCCAAGCGATCCTATTTATAGAGGCTCTTCACTTGAGACGCTGGCAGGCACTTCAAATGGCACTAACGACTTTAATTTCCCAAAAATTCCTCTCCAAAATTCCCCCTTTTCAACCCGTACAATTCGCGACCACTTTAGGAATTTTGTCTGCGTTGCTGCTGAATACATCTACTTCGACGTTAGCTCAGCCAGCATCCGATGTGTCTTCAGAACAACCCAACCAACAATTGACTGTAGAACAGCAATCAGGAACGTGTCCCGCATCAGTCGGACTTTGGACAGTCTTGTTACCTTCTGAAGGTGCTGCCGATCATACAGTTGTCGCTGACACGAAAGCGATCGCGAGTAATGGGAAAATTTCATCTTCAGGCAATACGTTTGTGGAATATGAAGCTCCACTGCAAGAAGCTTATGCCTCCTGTGTCGGTCAGGCCAGTTCTCCAGATTTACACTCCTACAGCTTCGAGTTTCGCAATGGCAAAGTCTATTTTCGCGTAAATCTTAATTGGGTTCCTGGCTATACCAAGATTGTTTCTAAAACCGTGGCATCTGGGCGTCCTTTCGTGCATTGGCAAGCTAGCGAATAAAGGCGTGCAAAATCGCTCAAAATCGCTTTATCTATCAGCTTTTGAAATATCGCTCGTCTTTGTGAAGTCTAGTAGTAATCAGTGCCAGTTGCGGGCCTTTGCTACTGGAGATTAAGGAAAAAGCGATCGCTTCCTGTCAAATGGGAAGCGATCGCTTTCATGAATCTTATCAACTAATTTTATTAATCCTTGGCGAACCACTCTTGCATTTTCTGCTTTGCAGCTTCTTTTACTTCAGAGTTGATATTCCAAACAATCATACCTAGGGCAGTCGTTAAGGAACCTATATCATCCCCAAATCCTACAGCAGGAAGAAAATCAGGAACAGCATCTACGGGCAATATTAAGTAAGCTAATGCTCCATATACAATTAGTTTTTGGTTAGTTGGAGTGTTTGGATGCTCAGCAGCATAGAAAAGAATTAAAGCGTTTTCAACAACATTTTTTCCAGCTTGCACTGCAAAATTTCCAAGCTTTTCCCAAAACAGATCATCTGAATAAGTAGTTTCAAAACTTGTCTGGGTATTTGCTGTTTCTGATGAAGAGAAGGGGGTGACGGGAATACCTGCTTTTACGAGAACTGAAGTTGCTTCTTTCATGGCATTAACTGCATAATCATCATTTAATCCACGTTCTCGAATCTCTCCCATCTTCTGAACAAATGCCTGTATAGCTTGCACCTGCTCATCTGTGATTTTCAGTTCTGCTTGAGCTAGCTTGATTGCTTTTGCTTCACCAGGGTTAAGAACCTTATCCACCCAAACAAGGTTCAGAATATAGAACATTAAACCAAAGCGAAGCGTATCATCTGCCTTAGACAGTTTTTTTAAAGAGTCCTCTAAGGTAGGCGGATTAATAGCATAAGACTGCACCTGACGCTTTGCAGATTCAGACATATTATCCAGATCGGGAGTATTTAAAATTAGGTTCAACTCCTCTGGATCAATTGAGCCATCTGCTGCTGCAACTGCAAAAAGCGCACCATAAAAGGCTAAGCGATCATCCTCAGACGTTTGGGGTAAACTTACTGGCTTTCTGGTAGTTTTTCCAACCGCCATAGCCGTTTCTGTTACTGCTTTACTCGCTTGTGATACAGCACTGCTAACAACTCCCCCAAAGCCTGTCGCTGTTTCTGCTGCGGCTTGAGTTGCTTGCGATGCAGTGTTGCCAACAGCTTCTCCAAGATTTGTTGCTGTCTTAGTAAGTGATTCCCAAAAATTTGGTGGTGTCATGAGTAATAGGGGAGTAGAGGTGGGATGTAACCTTTGACTCAAAGGATATCCTCCTCTCAGCAAATAACGGCTCAGTGTTTTCACCCATGTTGGATACGATCGCGCAACTGTTGTAAGTAAAAATAATCGCTTGGAAGCGCGATCGCGTCAAAAAAAACCCGCTTTCTTCAAGAAAACGGGTTTTTAAAAATACCAACTTCTATCCTAATAACCAGTAGCTGCCAAATCCAACTCATGCGCGTAAGCAACCCGTTCCACCCTAGTTTCAATCCTGCCATCTGGATACAGATTAAATAAACGAAATCCTGGCGCTTCCTCATCTAAGGAAAACTGGTGGCTATGCGGTTCAAACTGAATTGACGTAGAGGGACTACCCAAGTAATGAACCTCACCGCGCCGCCGATAAAATTCTTGATGAATATGACCAAAAACAACCAACCGCACCTGAGAATGGCGATCGATGACAGCAAATAGTTCCTCTGAATTTTGTAATGAACTGCCATCCAGCCAATCGGAATCGACGACAAAAGGGGGATGGTGTAAAGCAATTAGGGTAGGACGTTTATCTGCACGCTGTAGCTGCTGGTCTAGCCAAACTAAGCTTTCTGAAGATAGTTTGCCATAGACGCAACCTGGTACGTGAGAATTGAGCAATAAAAACTGCCACCCTCCCGCTTCAAACGACTTCTCCGGACAAATCGGAGCCTCATTTAATACCTCTTGCATAACCAATGGTTGGTCATGGTTGCCCGGTAGCCAGTAAGTAGGAATTCCCAGAGGACTCAGCAGTTCTGCCAACCGCGTGTAAGATTGCGGCTTACCATCTTGGGACAAATCTCCTGTTAGCAATAGCAAATCCGGCTGAGGGCACATTCGGTGCAATTGCTCTAAAACTACATCAAAAGACTTGGCAGTAGGAAGCCCTAGCAATTCCTTTTTGGTATCTGCGAACAAGTGAATGTCTGTAATTTGAGCAATCAGAAGCGGGTTGGCTTGAGTCATAGTTTCTGTAATGAAAAGGTATTCTGGTCGCTGCTCAAAAAAATACTTAGCAAGTCAGTACACCCAGATGGCTGTTTTTGGTCAAACCAAGGCGATTCTCCGCTTAGAGATAACCAAAGCTGACGAACTTCCCCAGCAGTAGGCGAACGTCAACCATTCCGTAAATCCACTTACATTTGGAGATTCGTATTAGATTAGCGTTTCAGATCATCAAAGACTTGCGATCTAGGAACCCCGTTCCTGTGATCGTCATCACATCAGATAACCTGCATCAGCTTTGAATATAGCGACTAGTCTTCCAATTCGTACAGAGTCAATGCGTCCGGAAAAAATTTTGGTATACTAAGAATCTGCAATTGCGGCGGCATAGCCAAGTGGTAAGGCAGAGGTCTGCAAAACCGAAGAAAGATGCTTGGTTTCCTCTAGAATACTACCTCTTAGTCTGGTTTAGTCTCATTCTGGCTACCAGATGGCTACCAAGACAGCGATAGGAATAGAGGAAAAGAACGGACGGCTAAGACTAAGACTACCCCGGTCGGTAGCTGACGGCAGTAGTCGATATATCAGCACCGGACTAGCCCCGGAAGACTTTAGGAAAGCACAAGCGGTCGCTTGGCAAATAGAAGACGACATTAAGACCGGAAACCTAGACACTAGCCTAGAACGGTATAAGTCAGCTTTCCAGCAAAAGCAAAAGGTATCTAAACTATCACCAGAAGACCTCGCTGGTCTCTGGTCTAAATATTCAGACTATATGAGACCTCAGCTAGCTGAGACGACATACGAGAAAGACTATAAGAGAAAATACAAAAACCATATAGACCGGCTACCGACTAAGGATATCAACCACGCTACAGAGATAAGGGACTGGTTACTAACTCAGCATTCTGCGGGTACGACTAAGAGAGTTTTAACCTACCTTAGCGCCTGTTGTAACTGGGCTAAGTCTTCCGGACTGATCGAGACTAACCCATTCTTAGGTGCCGCTGGAGATATCAAGAGACCAAAAGTAGATAACCAGATAGACCCGTTTAGCGTCTCAGAACGTCAGGCGATCTTAGAGGCTTTTAGGGCTACCCACTATTACAGCTTTGTGTCCTTCTTATTTGCTACCGGCTGTAGACCTGGTGAAGCGATCGCGCTCACCTGGGAGGATATCAACTCTGATCTAGACTATATTATTTTCTCCAAGTCTTATGACAGCCAGTTAAATATACTGAAGTCTACCAAGACCGGAGAGACTAGAAGGTTCCCGGTCAATAGACCTTTAAGGCTGCTAATAGAGACTATTAGACCGAACAGACCTAAACCAGACCTCTTAGTTTTTCCTAGCCCGGTCGGGCTACATATCCATAACGGAAAGTTTACCAACCAGGTCTGGCGGGGTTGTACAGTGGGCGGTAAAACTTACCGGGGTATTGTGACTAAGTTAGTCCGTCAGGGTCTAGTAGAACGCTACCGACCACCCTACAACACTAGACATACTTTTATAACTCTGGCACTAGCTAACGGGTTAACGGTCTCTCAGGTAGCTGCTTTAGTTGGCAATAGTCCAGAGGTGATACTAAGACACTATGCCGGGGCTAGCGTTAAAGAGGTGCCAGAGTTTTAAGAGACGGTAGGTATGTGCTAGCTGTTAAGACTGGGGTATAGATAGTAAGTCTAAACCCTTGTAATGTTCTAAAAGAGCTTCATTCATACCCCAGTAAGTTACATAACTTGGTGCGATAAACCCCTCAGGTCTTTTGTTAAAAGGTGGCATAATATGTACTTGCTGATCGTCTAGTATGACATCAACATCTCCATCAGGATGGGGTAGTGCGTATCTAACGTCTAACGAGTAGTAGACCCTGGTCGCTAAGTCCTTTTGTACCAAGTCGTCTAAAAAGTCCTTAATAAGGATAAAGTGCTGTACGGATATTTGTTCAGACATATAAGACCCTCTCAAGTTTCTACTATCTTAACCAGGTCAGCCTAGCTTAATAACCTATGACTGCTGACTGAGGACTGATGCCCAATATCGAAACTCCGAAACCTCAGAAACTACAGTCGCTTTTTGCCCGTTTTTAGCACTTTCAAAACTACCATTTTCGACAGTTCGATCGGCTGAAACAGTATCTAAATAAGACTTTTCGGTATTTTTCGCGGCTGTCTCAACGGCTGACAACGATGCCTCAGAAACTTTTCGACTGGCATAGGTAGCGATCGCGTTTTCCGGGCTACCCATTCTGATGGTCTGGCTCTTCATCTACCGGCTTCCGGATCACGTCTTTGTGTTGTAGCTCTTGTAGTGCCTCATCCAGTATCCATATCTGACTAGGATGAAAGCCGTTAGCCTTATTCCGGAAATAACCTTGCTCATTTTTACGGGCTACAACTTTAGGCTTCTTACCGTACTCAGCTAGATACTTGTCAGCTACCAGGTTAGCTAGGCGTTGCTTATCGCCTAAGGATAGCTCAATGTTTTTCTCTGCTAACCACTCTCCTAGAGTGATGTAGTCCTTAGCGGTCAAGTCATCCTCTTCAAACGGAAGGGTCAACTCGCACGCCAGGGCGATCGCTACGTTAGGGTTGCCAGTGGGTTTATCCTTTAGGTACTCTTCTAGGCGCTTAAGGATCTGGGTCTTCTTAAGGTTGTTCAGGGTCTCAACTTTGTTCTCACCCTGGGAGACGATATTAGCGATCAGTAGCATACGTGTTCACTCTAATGTGATGCTCATAAGAATGGACTACGCTGGCTATATATGTCAACCTAGTACAGTTGGAAGCCGGTGCGTACTTGCGATCACCAGTTGCTAGAGCTTAGACCACTTGTGTCCAGACCGCGCGCTTGTCGCTACCAGTTACCCTCCATCGGAGACCATCTGGAGAGACCCAGGAACCTCTAGCCCTAGCGTCATTAGTTACTGAGCCGTAGTCCGCATCAGAGAGCTGGTAGTGTTCCTTGAACTCTTGTCTGGACATCTGGCTAGGTACGTTAGTGGTGTCACCCAGTTGACCCGATGACACCATGACACCAAGGGGTGTCACTTTAGACTTCTCAAGTGCTGTTAAGCGATCGCTGTGCTGCCTAAGTACCGCTAGGATCTGGTCTAGCTTTTGTTGAGTAACAGGGGCGTCAGGGGCATCTGGTGTCACTGGCGTCATGGTGTCACCGCTAGGACAGTACATGGCAGTAATGGCATCAACGATAAGCTGGTTCTGACTCTTGCCCGTAATATCCCTAGCCCTTTCCAAGTACAACATTGCCTCTAGGGGTAGCCTTAAAGTTATCCTTTTCTCTTCCATAGTCTTATAGCCTGCTATGAGCCTATAGTGGCATCAAGTGGTGTCATGGTGTCATAGGGATACCCCCGGCTGACCTGAGCTAAAAGAAAACCCCTAGGCTTCTAGGGGTAGCAACTTGTGAAACTGGATGTTTACTTACAAGCTACTGATCCAGTTATTGAACTGCTGGAACCCGACAGGTTGACTCTTCTCTCTTTCTTTTCTCGACTGTTCCCAGACTTTTATCGTGGAGTCTAGATACTCTGACAACTCCTCTGGATCTAGCTGTTGGACTAGCTGCTCTTTCTCTGCCGTAGCAGTCTTAACTTGATCGCTGGTCACGCTGTCGTCTTGTAGCATTAGCTCTATCTGTGACACGAGCTTCAATGCTTTCTTGATAGTCTCTCGGTTCTTAGTTGTCTGTTCCTCGTACTGTGCCTCAGTCTGATGGATACCTAGGGTACCGTTTACCCTACGCTCAATAGACTCCTCTGCAAGTGCTAGCATCAGCGCGTCTGCTGGGATATCGCCTTTACGTTGGAGGTATTTCCAGTAGAACTTAGCAACACCCAGAGGACAGCATTTGACCAGGGTCTTAAACTTACCATGCCTGAAGTTACGGAACTGTAGGGCACTCAACTCCTTAGCCTGACTAAGTTCTGGGCTTTTACCATTGAAAAACCGTAGGGCACTATTATCAGGTTTATTTACCGCTGTACTCATACTGGTCAGCGAGATCCAATGCTGATCGCCATCAGCAAAAACATCTATGGCAGACCCAGCAAGAGAAATAGTGACGTGTTGTACTTCGTTCATAGTTTTCCTTTAATGAGTGGCACTGTGACAGTCAGACTCAGCTAGGTCAACCTAGTAGGTTTACTCAAGTTTAGTGTCGTCTAGCGTCAGCGTCAAGCGATCGCTCTCAAAGTTCAGAAGAAGGCGTCAGGTCTTCTAGTCGGGTCTGACGCCTAGATGCTCTTATGATGCTTAAGCTGTTAGCTGATGAGTCTTATATAGGTCAAATAGGTCTCGACTTCTCACGGTTCTGAGGACTTCATCAGCACGATCCTCTAGACCTTTCTCAAATAGCGAGCGGGTTAGTTGTAGGGCAACGTTGTTACCTTCATCTTTGAACTGGTTGTAATGGTCTGCCATCTGTGCCCAGTAAGCTATAACTGTGCCCAACGGTATGACCCGATAACTTCCAAATGTCTTTTCAGGGAAATATAACCTGTTAGTTTCACGATCCGTAAAAAAGAACTCTAGAGTGCCCACATCTTCACCGATGACTCTAACCACATCGTCTAGACAGGCGTATTTTGCTGGGCTTGTGGAGGTCTGAAATACTCTGATGTTGAAGACTTCGTTCAGGGTCACTTTAGCGACGTATACTTTGCCAGTTTTCATCTTAGGTCAGCCTACTATGTTTACTTCAGTCCAGTCTGAGACAGCGTCAGTCAGTAGACCAACGCCTAGGGTTTATCAGGAGTTACAAAAGAGCTGATCCAGCACCAAGAGCTGTTTATGATGATCGATACCGCTTTCGGTGAGGTTGAAACAGTAGTCCGATCGGTCAGAGTATGTCTGGCATTTACGGAACTGGTGATCAATAGCGATCTCGTAGTCCCATTCCTCTTCCAGGTCATCGTAGGTTAGACCGATGATAGTACCAGACAGGGTTTTACCATTCTCTAACCAAGAGACTTTCTGCATCATCCAGTATTTAGGCTGACCCCACTCTTCAGGGACATAGCCGATAAAGTCAAAAACTTCCTGGTCGTCTTGTAGGTTCTCGTTATGCTCTAGCATTGTTCTAGGTCTCCTAAGTTTCTTGGTGACTCAGAGTAGAGAGGCGTTTAGCCGTCAAACCAGGCGCTTCTCTCCTCTTGTTCTAAAACAATATTAGAACATCAGGTTCCACTATGTCAACCATTCAGGCTATTTGTTTGAAAACAAGTATAGGCTAGGTTGACATAGTGGGTTGGGTTTAGTAAAGTAGTGGTTAGAGATGGGGTGAAGTTCAGCGTACTAAAATATGTCTAGAACAATATACGGGTAAAAAGAATGTATAGGCTAGGGTTCGGAACCAGGAACGCGAAAGACGCTGAAGTATTTGAAGACTTTAAGGCTTTGGCAAAGCAAGCCAACATGAACCACTTTGAGTTTTTGGGGTATCTGGTAAAGACCTATAAAGATAGCCTGAAGACACCGATCATTAACGAGAGCCTTAGCCAACCAGAGCTTACCCGTATAGCGATCGCGCTAGAAAAGTTAGTGGAGAAGGCAGGATAAATGCAAGACCAAAGACGCAGGGTCAAGTACAACGGAACGCCTACAGCAGTCTGGTTGATGCCCAGAGATGGAGAAGATAGCGATCGCTATGAACTCTGGGCAAACGGTGCCATCACAGTACGCAGGAATACGCTAGGAGACTATAGGACGGCTAAGCGACTTGTTAGAAACCCACAATGACTCATTAGACCCTGGCTACTCTGGCTACCGCTAGGGTTTCTTCTTAGGCGACCGTTCTGGGTATTTGTGGGCATAGCTGGGAAGTATTATCCCAAGTTGTCCCAAGTTGTCCCAAGTTGTCCCAAAAACACCAAAACTCTGATGACATCCAATGGCAGAAAATAAAGAGACCAAAGAGAATAATAGGTTCCGGCTAAGTGACCCGGACTTAGCTCTGATAAAAGAGTTAGCCGATGTAATGAAGCTGGAGCCTAAAGACGTCCTTGCCTACCTCATCCGTCAATATTGCCCCAGAGCGATCGCCGATGTGTTGAGGGGTTTAAACAGTTCTGACAATACCCCTTCAGATCCTAGCCAGTACCCATTGAGACCGGAACAACTACCCTCAGCAACTCAGACCCAGAGCAGCTCTTAAGTCAGCTAGACGAGATACAGCAGAAGTCTATGGACGGCTGGGAACAGCAGAAGATTAGCGCTAAAGACGGTGTCTTAGACCTGATCGAGAAATACCCGGACATCGCTAGACGTTGTGTTATGGACAAGCTAGCGGTCATGCAAGACCTTAGAAAAGTTGCTGAGTCTGATGATCAGCAAGAGCTATCCTTTACGATCAACGTGGTACCGCTAAAAGTTGGCTAAGGTCTACGGCTACCTGTGATACCATAAGAAACGACTAAGAGGTTCTGGCTACTTTCTGGCTACCGAGTAGGTCTAGAAAGACGCCAGCGGCGTCTAAGGCGGCATAGCCAAGTGGTAAGGCAGAGGTCTGCAAAACCTTTATCCCCCGGTTCAAATCCGGGTGCCGCCTTTTTAATCTGGGATTCCAATCAGACCCCCGCTACCAGCGATCGCTTTGCCGATGGCATAGGCGGGGATATTTTGGGATTCAAACCAGCTGATGGTTTGGTCGGCTTGGTTTGGGGGCACAAGGACTACAAAACCGATGCCCATATTGAAAGTATTAAACATATCGGCGGGTTTGACTTCACCAGCGTCAGCAAGCCAGTTAAAAATAGGTGGAATCTCCCACGATTGAAGATCGATCTGGATGGATAGATCGGCACCAATACAGCGAGGTAAGTTTTCTGGCAAGCCGCCACCCGTGATGTGAGCCATGCCATGAATGTCAAGCCCAGCCTTCCGTGCTGCTAAAACGGGTTTGACGTAAATCCGGGTGGGAGTTAATAAAACTTCCCCAAAATTCTTACCGTCTAAAAGCGCAAAGCCTTCCCCCCTGACATCGGTTGGGGAGGCGTGCAAGTCAACGCCGCTACGTTCAACAATCTTCCGCACTAGACTAAAGCCATTGCTGTGGATACCTTGGCTCGCAAGCGCGATCGCGACATCTCCCTCTTTCACCAGAGAACCATCCAATATCTGGCTCTTTTCTACAATCCCCACACAAAAACCCGCCAAGTCATACTCGCCCAGTTGGTAAAAACCCGGCATTTCTGCGGTTTCTCCTCCCAGGAGGGCACACCCCGACTCGCGACATCCCGCAGCGATGCCATCAACCACCTGAGTCAGCTGCTCTGGGTTTAGTTGCCCTGTGGCTAAATAATCCAGAAAAAATAACGGTTCTGCGCCACACGTCAACACATCGTTGACGCACATTGCTACAAGGTCAATTCCCACGGTGTGGTGAAAGTTGAGCTGATGGGCGAGTTTTAGCTTGGTGCCTACGCCATCCGTCCCTGAAACCAAAACCGGCTCTTTGTATCCAGTTGGCAACTGAAACCAACCACTAAAGCCGCCTAAACCACCCAATACTTCTGAGCGGTGCGTACTTTTCACCAAACTGCGGATTTTCTCTACAAAACTCCGCCCCGCCTCAACATCTACACCAGCGTCTCGATAATCCATGAATTCAAACCTGTTCAGCAGCGATCAAGAGACGTATTTTACTTGGCTAAGGCGACAGATAGGACAGCGATCGCAATTTTGTACCGTTGGGCAGCACTATGCCCCGATTGCTTCACCAATTATTCACAAACTGGCTTCCTCGTTTGTGAAGTTCTGATAAAGTTCCGGAAACCTGATTTTTGTCTCAAACCATATTGACTTCAACATCATAACCGCATTTTTTCGGAAATTACTGTGTGAAGGTTTCATAAAGTTGTTGCTTCCTAGAGGAAATCCCCGATCCCCTTTTCAAAAACTTCATGGTAGTCTGTTGCAGTTCCACAGACCAGGGTGAACACAGAACGAGTACGAGTTATCGATTGGGCAAATGAGCCGTCTGGCGCTACCACTGGCATTTGGCTCTAAGCTCGACCTCCCAGTACTTTTCACAAGGACTCTATGAACCAAAGATTTTGTTTCGGAATGTTTGCAACCCTTTTAACGACTGCCCTCCTGGGTACGACTACATCTAGTTATGCGGAGTCAATCAAGGGGGTTAACCAAGCTTCCGAATCCCGTGTTTCTCAGGCGCAACAGACAAGCAAATCGAGAGTAACTAAAAACGACCTTCGGCAAGCAGTCTCTTCGCCCTTACTCTCAACACCGTCAAACCTTCAGCCGACCAACGGTGTCAAATTGGGAGAATACCAGTCTCAATCCGCACTCCGTTGCTTAGTAAAACCTTGTCCAAGTGCAATGGATCGGGCGGTTGTTGCTAAAATTCTTCCCCATGAGTTAAACGGGTATCAGGCAGCAACACTCTATGTCCGCAGTATTCCAGTTTTAACCTTTCTCGGCTCCCGTCAAGCTCCCGCAGAAAGCACGAAAGTAGGGGAAGCCCTGAGAACTTCAGACGGGTCGCGTCAAGCGGATGCCAACACTTCTCAAGACAATCCGGTTTGGCGAGCCACTACTGTTGCTGCGAAGCTGAATCAGTTGAGCCGAGAGCAAGTGGATGCGAAAGCGATCGCAGTCGTTTGGAATGGTGACAAGAGCAACTACAGCATTAAAGTGAATGGCGAGGAACTGGTGGAAGTGAACGGGAAAACAAGATTGCCCGACACCACTCGTAACGTTGCCACCGATGCCTTACAAGCAACCAATCGGCTGAGACGCCTGATGGGGAACGCGCCGCCGCTACGGGCAATTGCAGGTATACCCGTATCTAAGCCCAAGCCGCGCCAGATTGCCAAGCGCCCTAGCTCTTCCAGAGTCGCGAACGAGCGATCGCGCGTCGTGCAACAACCATCGAACGCCATTGCCTACAGACCAGTCATCTCCGAGCTTAAGGGCATGGCATCCTGGTATGGTTACGCTGGCAATGGCACTCAAAGTGCCAGCGGTGAAAGATTCAATGAGAATGCAATGACCGCGGCTCACCGTACCTTACCTTTCGGAACCCAAGTGCGCGTGACTAACACAAACAACGGGCGTTCTGTCATTGTGCGAATCAACGATCGGGGGCCTTTTATCCGGGGTCGGATCATTGACGTGTCAGCCGGGGCTGCTAGAGTTCTAGGCATGATCAGCAGTGGTGTGGCACCCGTGCGTGTAGAAATTCTGGGCAAACCGCAGAAGGTAGCAGTTGATGACAACTAAACTTTTAGCCACAAAGGTGTTAAGCCCAGACTCTTGACATTGAACCTCCTGTTCACCTAAAACGCCCAATCCTCTTTTCTGGAGATAGACTACTGGGCAGAGAGTAGTGTTAGTGGTTAGTAGTTAGTTGCTCGAAAACCAATTACTAACCACTAACAACCAAAAAAGGGGGGTTTGGTGCGCCTGTTTACGACAACTGCTGGATTGCACTGCTACTTGGATTTATACCGGCATCCCTTGAAAATCGGTTTTGTACCGACAATGGGAGCATTGCACGCAGGGCATCTTAGCTTAATCCAACACGCTCGACGCGACAACGATCGGGTCATCGTCAGCATCTTCGTAAATCCGTTACAGTTTGGCCCGACAGAGGATTTTCAACAATATCCTCGTCGGCTAGAGCAGGATTGGCAATTGTGCGAACAAGCGGGGGTAGATGCGATTTTTGCCCCCGCTCCTGAAGAAATGTACGGAATGAGGAATGTGGGAAGGACGCTTGCGCCTGTTCCCGATTCCCAATTACCCATTCCCAATGACTTAACTCAGGTAGTTCCACCGGAGAGCATGACCTCATTGTTGTGCGGTCGCTCTCGTCCCGGACACTTTCAGGGAGTGGCGACAGTGGTGGCGAAGCTATTGAACCTGGTACAACCGACTCATGCTTATTTTGGCGAGAAAGATGCCCAGCAACTGGCGATTATCCGGCGTCTGGTGGCGGATCTCAATTTGCCGGTAGAGATTGTTGGGTGTCCAATCGTCAGGGAGGCGTCGGGACTGGCACTCTCATCCCGCAATCAGTATCTAAGTGCTGAACAGAAAGAGCAGGCGTCTGTCTTGTATCGCGGCTTACAGCAAGCGCAGAAGAAATTTAAATCGGGCGATCGCGATCGCATTGTTCTCATTGAGGCAGCTCAAAAGGAATTTGCACTCGTCCCAGAGGTACAGATCGAGTATATTGAACTGGTTCACCCAACAACTCTCATGCGATTGGAAAAAGTTGACGAGGCGGGACTGTTAAGCATCGCGGCGCGGCTAGGAACAACCCGTTTGATTGATAATGTAACTTTGCGCGATCGCCAGCCGATTCTGGCGATTGATGGCCCTGCCGGAGCAGGAAAATCGACCGTAGCCCGCACGGTTGCCCAGTCTTTAGGACTACTTTATTTAGACACCGGGGCGATGTACCGCGCCCTGACTTGGCTGGTTCTGGAATCAGGAACCAGCGTCAAAGATGAACCCGCGATCGCCGAATTAGCGAGCGGTTCTCAGATTCAGCTAAGCACCAGTGACGACCTCCAGACGCCTGTGCGGGTTTGGATTCATGACCGCGAAGTCACCCAGGCAATTCGCTCGCGAGAAGTCACAGCTCAAGTATCAGCGATCGCTGCTCAACCCTACGTCCGCCGAGAACTCGTAAAACAACAGCAGCGCTGGGGAGTAAAAGGAGGCGTCGTCGCCGAAGGACGCGACATCGGCACCCACGTTTTCCCGGATGCGGAACTCAAAATCTTCTTAACCGCCTCCGCTCAAGCACGGGCGCAACGCCGTCAGCAAGACCTGAAAAACCAAGCTCAGCCAGAAGTCAGTTTAGAGCAGTTAGAGCGGGACATTCAAGAACGCGATACCCGCGATAGTACCCGCGCCTTGGCACCCCTGCGAAAGGCAGCCGATGCCATCGAGATCCAAACCGACGGTCTGAGCATAGCCGAAGTCACTGCACAAATTGTCAGCCTTTATCATCAAAGGCTGTCTGTGCCTGTCTAGCGGCTGCTTTCTGAATGTACGGTTTAACAAAAATACAAGGTTAGTAAAAACTAACTTTAACCCGGATTAACTTCTGGTTGGTGAGTATTTTGCTGTAGCCTGCAACAGGGCAGACTTCACTGCCCTGTACAAAAAATAAGCAACTTAACGATAAATGATATAGTTTCTAGCTTTTAGCGCTCTAGACAGGGATTCTAGAGACGAACAAAGGACAGTAGACGCACGTCCTCTAGCTAGCAGTCTTGCTCGCGCAAGTTGCGCCGCTAGTTGTGAAAAAATTTTTGAGAAGCATGGTGTCTGGAAGTGGCGGCAGATGAATTGCCGCCCGGATGAAAGGAGGAGTGGAGGGGACTTAACGTGGCAAAGTATGACAGATTTCTGTGGCGGGAAAAAACAACATTAATTGCTCTGGCTGCGGCTGCTAGTAGTTTTATTGCTGGTCTCATGTTGCCAGTAAACCCACAAGGTAGCGATCCAGAAATTCTTCTATCCCCTACTGAAAAAATGGGGCATCACACCCCCGAAAAAAGTGGCATTGATATCCTAGCTTTAAAGGCACAGCGAGATGAGGCATTTGTAAAGGTATTCTCTCGATTGGAACAGGAGGCACAAGACAGACGCCTGATGGTTTCTGTACCTACGCAATTTCAGGGCAAAACCTTTCAGGAAGTAACACTCAGCAGCAAAGAGAAAGTCATTGCCCTGACATTTGATGACGGACCTTGGCCTAAAAGCACGTTGGAAGTGCTGGAAATCCTCAAGAAAAATAACATCAAGGCAACGTTCTTTATGGTGGGGAAGAACGTGAAAAATTTTCCCCATTTGGCGCGTCAAGTTTCCCTGGATGGTCACGCGATCGGCAATCACACTTGGAGCCACCTTTACCATCGCTTCAACGAAACTGGAGCTTCCAGTGAAATTGACCGTACATCCGACATGATTTATCAAACTACAGGCATCAAGACAACTCTATTTCGTCCACCCGGTGGTCATCTTAAAAACGGATTAGCCGCCTACGCCCATAAGAAGAACTACGCGGTTGTGATGTGGTCTTCTGATTCAAGAGACTATAGCCGTCCTTCGGTGCCATTATTCATCAAGCACGCGCTAACTGGAATCACACCAGGCGGAATTGTCCTGATGCACGATGGAGGTGGCAATCGAGACCACACGGTGCGGGCTTTACCCCAATTAATTACCGAATACAAAAAGCGTGGCTACAGGTTTGTCACGGTGCCAGAACTGATGGAGATGCAAGACAAAGAAGTTAAGTTGGCAGCCGCTGCTAAACGAGTTCCTCCGAAAGTTCAATCGGCTGTTCCAAAACCTGAATAAGGGAAGAGAATATTCCCTCTTTTCAGGCACGATACAGAGGTGGCTGGTGATTGGGAAAAAGTTTTGAGTTTTGAGTGGTGAGCCTTGAATTAAAGAAATTTATTTTCACTCATCAATCATCACTTTCATTACTGCTGACCTGTACGATGTAGCGGCATTTATAGAATTTATAGAGAAAATTTCTTCTCTATGATGCTGGTAAGGGGAACCCGATAGTTCCCCTTGACTTTTTAGTGCTTACTGCACCGAGCTAAGCACCTTTTCTGGTGTTGCTTCAGGATTGGCTTCTGGAGAATCAGCCTCGGAAGGAGGCACAACTTGCCAGAATTTGGCTAGAGACTCAGCCCAGTTGGCTAAAATATCTTTCGCTTTCTGGCTACCTGTACGTTCGGCGTGCAGCTCAATCAGCTCTTTGAGTTGTTGCTCACCGGCAGGTGTCCTGACTCGTTGCAGCTTGACAATTTCTGGGTTTACCTTCGATGTAAAGCTGCCATCCTCATCGAGGAAGTAAGCTAAACCCCCGGTCATCCCCGCGCCCACATTGCGTCCGACTCTGCCCAAGACGACAATCGCGCCGCCAGTCATGTATTCGCAACAGTGGTCGCCTGCACCTTCGATCACCGCCATGCCCTTGGAATTGCGAACGGCAAAGCGCTCACCGGCTTGACCATTGGCAAGCATAATGCCGCCCGTGGCACCGTAGAGACAGGTGTTGCCGACAATCACGTTCTGGGCTGGATCGTAGGTGGCTGACTGGGGCGGCTTGATGACAATTTCGCCACCATGCATCCCCTTGCCTACGTAGTCATTTGCCTCACCTTCCAGGTTGAGGGTGATGCCAGGGAGGTTGAAGGCACCAAAACTTTGACCCACACTGCCTTGGAAGTTGAGGGTAAGACTGCCACTCCAGCCGGTGTTTCCATATTGAGTCGCGATCGCTCCCGCAATTCTTGCCCCAACCGTCCGGTCTGTATTTACTACGGTTACAGCTTTGGTCACGCTCGACTGATTTGCGATCGCATCCTTAACTTCCGGGTCGTTGAGCAGTTGATCGTCCAAAACCGAGCCATTACTATGAACTGCCTCGTGAACCAACCAGGAACGGTCTTCGCGGGTATCGGGAAGACGGGTCAGGCAATCTAGATTCAGCGCCTGTGTCTTGGTGAGTTTCGTTGGGCGCACCTTCAAGAGGTCGGCTCGACCAATGATGTCGTTGAGCGACCGATATCCCAACCGTGCCAAGAGACTCCGCACTTCTTCTGCCGCAAAGTAGAAGAAGTTGACGACGTGTTCTGGCATTCCGGGGAAGCGCTTCCGCAAGTTTTCTTGCTGAGAAGCTACGCCTACAGGGCAGTTATTGGTATGACAAATCCGCGCCATAATGCAGCCTTCGGCAATCATAGCAATTGAGCCGAAACCGTATTCTTCTCCGCCCATTAAAGCGGCAATAACGACATCCCAGCCGCTCTTGAAGCCACCGTCTACTCGCAGAATCACGCGATCGCGCAAGCTGTTTTCCATGAGGACGCGATGCACTTCGGTTAACCCCAATTCCCAAGGGCTTCCGGCGTGTTTAATCGACGACAGCGGAGAAGCGCCCGTACCCCCATCGTGACCGGATATCTGGATAATATCGGCATTTGCTTTGGCGACCCCAGCCGCAATGGTTCCGATTCCGACTTCTGCTACCAGCTTCACCGATACTCCCGCTTTCGGGTTAATTTGGTGCAGGTCAAAAATTAACTGCGCCAAATCTTCAATTGAATAGATATCGTGGTGCGGCGGCGGCGAAATCAACGTCACCCCAGGCTTGGAACGGCGCAGCATGGCGATGTAAGGGCTAACTTTTGTCCCCGGTAGCTGACCGCCTTCTCCCGGCTTGGCACCTTGAGCGATTTTGATTTCAATTTGCTTGGCGCTCATCAGGTACTCAGGGGTGACGCCAAAGCGACCGCTAGCAACCTGCTTAATCGAAGAAGAAGCCGTATCCCCATTCCTTAATCCTTTCAGATGCGGTAAGACCTGGGAATGACCCATTTCATCGACATCATCGAGAACTTTGTAACGAACTGGGTCTTCGCCGCCTTCTCCAGAGTTGGATTTACCGCCGATGCGGTTCATGGCGATCGCGAGGGTTTCGTGCGCTTCCCGCGACAATGCCCCTAGAGACATCCCACCTGTAGCGAAACGCTTGAAAATTTCCTCGACTGGCTCTACTTCTGCCAGTGGAATGGGGGCGCGATCGCTTTCTAGATCCAGCAAATCTCTGAGCGCCGTTACGGGTCGCCCTTGCAAGTGCTTTTGATAAACTTCGTAGTGGTCGTACTGCGGATTCTTCACCGCCTGATGCAGCGACTTGGCAACTTCCGGGCTGTTCATGTGGTACTCGCCCCCCGGACGGTACTGCACAAAGCCACAGTTTTCCAGCTTTTTGCGCGGCACTTCTGGGAACGCCGCCGAATGGAAGGACATCACTTCTTGGGCAAGTTCTGCTACGCTCAAGCCACCGAGGCGCGACGCCGTCCCCGCGAAGCCGAGCTTCAGCAAATCTCCTCCAATACCAATTGCCTCAAAAATTTGTGCCCCTTGATAGCTAGACAGTAGAGAAATCCCCATTTTTGAGAGAATTTTCAACAATCCAGCTTCTACCGCTTTGCAGTAATTTTTTTGAGCCTGCTCTAAGCTAATACTCTTGATTCTGCCCCGCTGCATCATATTTTGCGTCTTGCTGTCGCTCCACCAATGACGCACGGTTTCCAGAGACAGATAAGGACAAACCGCAGAAGCACCGTAGCCAATTAGACAACCAAAGTGGTGCGTACTCCAACACTGAGCGGTATCGACAATTAGGGATGCCCTCGTCCGCAGACCCTGCTGGATCAAGTGATGGTGTACTGCCCCTACAGCTAGGAGCGGTGGAATATAGCTGGATTCGGCACTAATACCATTCGCTATGCGATCGCTTAGAATGATTATTTCTTTCCCAGCACGGACGGCTTGAGCCGCTGCTTCGCATAAGCTTCTAACCGCTACCTCTAGCCCTTCTGGCCCTTTCTCAATTTCAAACAGCGTTGAGAACTGCTCTGTCTCGAAAGAAGAAGCGCAGATTTGCTCTAGTTGTGCTTCATTCAGAACCGGAGACTCTAACTTCAGCAACCGGGCATACTCTGGTTTCACTTCCAAGAGATTTCCCCGCTTACCCAGAGAAACCGATAGCGACATCACCATGCCTTCGCGCAGGGGGTCAATTGGCGGATTTGTCACTTGGGCGAAGCGCTGCTTGAAATAGTCATAAAGCAAATGCGGCTTTTCTGACAGCACTGCGAGGGGAATGTCATCTCCCATGCAAAATGTCGGTTCTTTTCCAGAAGACGCCATTTCCTCAATGACCATTTCCACATCTTCAGTGGTGTAGCCAAAGGCAATTTGCTGGCGCAGCAAGGTTTGATTATCCAGCTTTGGTTCTAGTGCAAAAGGCTCCGCTGCTAGATTTTGTCGGTGAGACGCTAGCCACTCTCCATAAGGATGGGTAGCGGCAATCCGTTCCTTAATCTCCCAATTTTTTTGAACTTCGTGGGTTTCCAGGTCAACGGCGATCATTTGACCTGGCCCCAAGCGACCTTTTTCCAGAATCTCTGCTTCGGGCAAATCGACTACACCGGCTTCGGAAGCGACGACGACGTAGCCATCCCGCGTGATGCTGTATCGAGCCGGTCGCAGACCGTTGCGGTCGAGGGTCGCCCCTACTTTTTTCCCGTCGCTGAATACTAGCAGTGCTGGGCCATCCCAAGGTTCCTGAAGCCCGTTGTAATATTCATAAAAATTAACAATTTCTGGACGCTCCAACAATTCCGGCTGATTTTGGTACGCCTCTGGCACCATAATCGTCAAGGCTTCCAGAGGACTCCGACCCGTGCGTACCAGTAACTCTAGTACGTTATCAAGAGTTGCCGAGTCGCTATTATCGAGATGAACGAGTGGCTTGAGGTCGTTGATGCGTTCTCCCCAAAGCGGGTGCTTCAGCTCTGCCTCTCGTGCCATCATCCAGTTAATATTTCCCAACAGCGTATTAATCTCGCCGTTGTGCCCCAAAAGCCGCATTGGTTGGGCTAGAGGCCATTTGGGCAGGGTGTTGGTGCTGAAGCGGCGGTGATAGACAGCAAAGGCGCTCTTATAAACTGGATTTTTTAAATCTGTATAAAATTCTCCCAGCACGGCGGAGCGCACCATGCCCTTATAAACGATGGTGCGGCTAGAGAACGAACAGACGTAAAAATCTTCCGACCATTCTAGATCGAGGTCGCTATTGGCCTTGAGTGCCTTGCTGATACGGCAGCGAGCCAAATACAACTTTCGTTCCAGTTCATCGCCCTGTAAATGGGTCGAGGTACAGATCAGCTGCTCGATTCGTGGCTGGTTCTCTTTTGCCTGTATCCCAAGCACCTGGGGCTGTACTGGCACCTCTCGCCATCCCAAGACAGTTAATTCTTCCTGTTCGAGAGTTTTCCGAACAATGTCCTTGGCTCTGCTGGCAGCTTCGGTATCTTGGGGTAAAAATACCATTGCCACCCCTGTCTGCTGAGTCGGGGGCATTTCTATGCTTTGAGTTGCCAACCATTCACCCAACAGTTCCCACGGAATGGCGGTCATCAAACCGGCTCCATCCCCAGAATCCTGGTCAGCACTACAACCGCCCCGGTGTTCCAGACAAGCCAGGGCAGATAAAGACTTCTCGACTAATTCATGCTCTGGCGTTCCCTGCGGATTGGCGATGAAGCCGACGCCGCAGGCATCGCGTTCCTCTACCAACCATCGCGGGCCAGGAGAGGTTTCTGCCCCCTTTAGCGTTCCCTGTAATTGATGATTATCATTCACACTCCTGTTCTCCATGAGCTGATCCACGTTTTTCCTTTACTTACTGATACAAATTTCCCGTTCTCAGGTTGCTAACCCTGTGGCAAGACTTTACTAAACAACAGGATTAAAAATTGTCAAACGATGACAAAACTCGTCGTCAATGTATTTAAACACTCATTTCAGTCTTCTCTCGCCGAGACTAGGTGATGCCTCCAAAGCCTGACTTATCTAGATATAGATGCCATTTGACCATGAAGGCTGCAACTGAATGACATTACTACTTTTTCTGCTTTTTTTGCGCTAGAGCCAAGGGTGACAAAACTGGTTGTCAGAGCGATCGCTTCCCGCAAGGTGCTGTTAAGAACCTCGTTCTAACCCGATTCCTATCCCAGCAGCCTGCAAGAGTGACGGATTAGACATCTTATCATTTTTTAATGACGCCTAATATAAATCCCCGACGCTAGTCAAGGGACTGGTAAGCGACCCCAAGACATAGAGCCAGGACAAACAAATTGTAGGGGCTATCGTCAACACCAAGTCCAGACTGGGCTATGTTTTTAGCCGCTACTTTGAGAGCGAATGCTTCGCCCTATTGAGTTGTTGAATAAAGCGTCTTGCCGAACCCTGCGGTTATGCTTTTTATTATGAAGCTAAAAAAGCAGGCTTGAGAAGATAAAGTCATTGTTTTTTGATAGTTGTGCTGCTGACGCGCTGAGTTATTTTAGAAGTCTTGACTCTGTAGACACGCATCCAGCGTTATCCAGGTGTATGGCAAATACGCCCCTACAGAAGAGCTGCCCTATTTTATTGATGTTGTCGAATGATCAGGAGAACGACGTCACAGAGTGAGACGTTCGATGGTGTGGCGGGCATAATTGCCCCCGGTCGCCTAATCGCTTTCTCGCTCCCGTCCATTATTGCCCTCTCAGTTTACATGGCGACTTCTTCCCCGGTCGGAAGCACTAAAGAGCCAGTGTTAAAGGCACGGGAGAGCGAAGAAAAGAGCCAGATAGCACCACCGACTGCCAAGCAGATACCTGTAGCCCCCCACAAGCTTCCCCCCAAAGGATTACAGTTTTATGCCGCTCTCAGCAGGCCCAACAAGTTGCCCAGTCAAGCGTTGCCTGTTGCAGCTCCCACTGGGAAACTTCAAAAATTACCGGCACCGGAATTGCCCCTAACCACACAGGCGTTGGTGCCTTCAGCATCGCCTCAGATTTCTCGGTTGGGTTATCAAGTTTCTATCAACGGTCGCACCTTGCCAGCCACTTGGAGTCAGTGGCGGCTGGGAGAGTCTGTCCGTACCGGAATTAGCGACGCCGGGATGAGTCAAACATTGGGGGTAGAGCTTTTAAATACTGGAGATGTCACCAGACAGCCGGTACAGTGGTTTTCCCAACCGGCAACGGAGCCGCTAATGTTAGCGACGCAGGCAGTGGGGTCGTATCGCTATCTAGATATTACCGATTTCGCCCAGAGAGCCGGTTGGAAGATGGAGGTAAAGGGCACCAAGCTCTTGATTTCCTCTAAGCCAGCGCAAGTGGCAGATATTCAACCAGCACTGCAACCGAGGGGTTCGCGCATGACGATCGAGATCGATCGTCCGACGCCGTGGCAAGTGAGAAAAGAGGGTGAAGAATTAGTCGTCACAATGGATGCAGTGGCTACTCCCGCTCTCCTCCAGCGTTTTTCTTCCGCTCCAGTACCGCTGCTACAGGCTCCGAAGCAAGGGAAGGTCGCAGAGAAGGACAGGGAAACAGAAGGAGAGATTCCCTCGATAGTTCCACTTCCCCATCGCTCGAAATTACCGACTCCAGTGGTGGAATCAATTCAGAACCAAACCCAAATCCGTATCAACATTCCAGCCGGTCTGTCTCCTCGCTTTTCCTCCCTACCCAACCCGAATCGATTGGTTATCGATTTTCTACCAGAGGCGATGGTAGAGCGAGATATTCTTTGGGCGAAAGGAATCCGCTGGAAACAGCAGTATGTGAGTTTGGGTTCTTCCCGATTTCCGGTAGTTGGGCTGATATTGAATCCCCGTCTTCAGGGGGATGTCAACTTGCCCTTTTTTAAAATGAAACCGATCTGGAGCCATCCTTCCAAGATGATGGGAGTCGCTCCCCTGAGCGAGACAGCCCAGATGTGGCACGCCTCGGCGGCAGTCAACGGGGGCTTTTTTAATCGCAAGAACCAGCTACCTTTAGGCGCAATTCGGCGGGATGGGCGCTGGTTATCCGGGCCGATTCTGAATCGAGGCGCGATCGCCTGGAATGATACGGGAGCGGTGAAAATTGGGCGTCTGGCGCTCCAAGAAACTTTAATCACCTCAACGAGTGCGCGGTTGCCAATTTTTTTCCTCAACAGTGGCTACGTCAAGGCAGGCATTTCCCGCTATACCCCGGAGTGGGGAGCAACCTACACGCCGCTCATTGATGATGAAATCATTGTCGTTGTCCAGAACAACCAAGTCACGAGCCTTCTACCCGGAGGGATTGCGGGTAAAACTGCCTTTCCCATTCCCCGCAATGGTTTCTTACTCACCCTACGCGCTAACCGAGGACCAGCCGCTTCTCTCCCGCTTGGTACGAAAGTATGGGTAGAGGGAGCTACTGTCCCTGCTGACTTTAACCGCTACCCGCACATTGTTGGTGCTGGTCCCCTTTTGTTGCAAAATCGGCAAATTGTGCTGAATGCCAAAGGCGAGCAATTTAGCGACGCTTTCGATAAGCAAGCCGCAATTCGCAGTGCAATTGGAACGACCGCAGACGGCAACCTAATGATTGTTGCCGTTCACAATCGCGTTGGTGGAACTGGGCCTACCTTGAGAGAAATGGCTGCCCTGATGCAAAAAATGGGTATCATTGACGCCCTCAACCTCGACGGTGGCAGCTCTACCAGCCTCTACTTAGGGGGGCAGCTCCTAGATCGCCCTCCCTCCAGTGCCGCCCGCGTTCACAACGGTCTTGGTATCTTCTTCCAGCCCACCCGGTAGTCGCTGATTTAGGATTTTTTTACGATTTAGCCAATTTGTCAACCGTTAAAACTTCTATGAAGACTTGATGTAGATTGCGAGGATTCAGTAGTTTACGGTTACAACAGCCTGGTTTGATTTGCTATGTTTGGCAAAGATTCCCTCAATGTGTCAGCGATCGCTCACTACAATTGTCCATTCTCAAAATGTATTCACCATGCTGACAAAGCAACGGTTTTAAGGAGAAACATCAATGGCTCAGGCGCAAGAAATTTCTCAAACTTCTGCCTTCCCTTTACCCAGTTCGATAGCCACCAACGGAATTGCTGCAACGGAATTGCGCCCTTGGGGTTCTTTCACGATTCTGGAAGAAGGGCGAGGCTACAAAATCAAGCGCATTGAAGTAAAGCCTGGTCACCGGCTCAGCCTGCAAATGCACTACCACCGTAGCGAACACTGGATCGTGGTTTCAGGCACAGCGAAGGTTGTTTGTGGCGAGCAAGAACTGACCCTTAGCAGCAATCAATCGACCTATGTTCCTCAATGCCATACTCATCGCCTAGAGAATCCTGGTGTCATTCCTTTGGTATTAATCGAGGTTCAGAATGGGGAATATTTAGGAGAAGATGACATTGTTCGTTTTCAAGATGACTACTCCCGCAGTCAGCAAAAAAAGTAGGCTAGGGTTCAAAGTTGGGTAGCTCGACGAGCGACTACCCGATTTCAGTTTTTTTTTGAAATCAAATTTTCTAGGGCGTGCTTCCATAATCAGGTGGGAGTCGCCCTAAATTGTTTCCAAAGGGTATGCGATCGCGCCGCAGTCCAATTCTATCTTTCATTCATCTATTGCATTCCCACGGCTCTTGTCATTCCCGGACGAGCCAGGAGTCATCTAAAGCGAGACGAGTGTTTCTACTGAGTGAGACTTGTGAAACTGGACAAGTTTCCTGATTTCTCTTGCAGGGGTGGCGGTTGGGCGTTAAAACATCTAAGGCTGGCAAGCAAAACCAGAGCCTTGGGGACTAATCTAGAATAACTGCCAGAACACTGCATCTACCTCATGCTGGGAAAAACGCTCAGTGGTCGCTACCAAATCATCAAACACTTGGGAGGCGGGGGGTTTGGTCAAACTTACCTTGCCGAAGATCAGCAGCTACCGGGCAATCCACAATGTGTCGTTAAGCAACTCAAACCCAAGGCTAACGATTCATTAACGTTGGAGGTAGCTAGACGTTTATTCGATCGGGAAGTTCAAGTCCTCTATCGCTTAGGTAATCACAATCAAATTCCTCAACTTTTAGCTCATTTTGAGGAGGAGCAAGAGTTTTATTTAGTACAAGAATTCATCGAAGGGCACGAACTCAAGCAAGAATTACCTGTTGGGAAGCAACTGAGAGAGGACTTCGTCATTGTTCTTTTACAAGACCTCTTAGAAGTCTTAGCGTTTGTCCATCAGCAAGATGTCATCCACCGGGATATTAAACCGTCAAACTTAATTAGGCGCAAGCAGGATGGCAAATTAGTCTTGATTGATTTTGGAGCCGTTAAAGAAGTTGGCACTGAGACAGTCAGTTCTTCAGGAGAGACAACTTTAACGGTGGTAATTGGTTCCCCCGGTTATATGGCAAACGAACAACTCAGCGGTAAACCCCGATTCAGTAGCGATATTTATGCTGTAGGGATGCTGGGAATTCAAGCCCTTACCGGATTACCGCCATCTCAACTGCCAGAAGACTCCAGAAACAGTGAAATTTTATGGCGCGATCGCCTGCCAGTCGGGACGCGGTATTCTGTGCCCCTACTAGATGTTTTAGACAAGATGGTGCGCTATGACTACCGCCAACGCTACCAAACAGCAATAGAAGCGTTGCAGGCGCTCCAGCAGCTCAATACTGACTTAGTAACGCAGCCGATGACACCCCCTCCTTATAACGTCAGGTCATCACCTACTGCTTCTTTGCTACCCGTCACGCAGACGCTGTCGATTCAAATCTCATCAGCAAGGCAACCGACAAGCCAAAATTCTTCTGTGGCGACATCGGTTATTCAGGAAGCACCACCAAAGTCTGAAGAAGAAGGGATTTCTGCTATCCAAAACAAGGCTCCTGTACTAATCAGAATTGGTGCAGGTATTGCTACGGCTCTATTTCTGACAGTCGGAATTTTCTATTTTCAAAGACCTCATACCATTGGAGAAAAACCACAAGAAATTGCTTTAGTCAACACCCTCCCCGGTCATGCAGGCGGCGTTACATCGATTGCAATTAGCCCGGATGGTCAGTTCCTTGTCAGTAGCAGTCTCGACCAGACGATTAAGATTAGAAACGTCCGCAGCAAAGAAATCATTCACACGCTGACCGGGCATTCAGGATATGTTTATTCTGTTGCCATCAGTTCAGATGGTCAGACCCTCGTGAGCGGGAGTGCCGATAAAACAATTAAGGTGTGGAACCTGCAAACAGGGGAACTGCTTCGCACCCTAAGGGGGCATTTAGGAAATGTGTATTCCGTTGCGATTAGCCGAGATGGACGAACCCTTGTTAGCGGGAGTCAGGACAAGACCATCAAGGTGTGGAACTTGCAAACAGGTGAATTGGTGCGATCGCTGATCGGGATCAAAGAAGGGCTAGATGAGGGCGTTCGGAATGTTGCCATTAGTCCAGATGGACAAACGCTGGTCAGTAGTAACGTTTATGACATCAATGTGTGGAATTTGGAAACGGGCGAACTGCGCCGCACCTTTGGGGGACATATCGAGGCAGTGAGGGCGATCGCGATTAGCTCGAATGGTGAAACCCTAGCCAGTGGCAGTCCAGATGGAACTACAAAATTATGGAATTTACAAACAGGCAAACTGCTGAATACGTTTCCTCATGGATCTCGATTGCCAAATGGCTCTTTTTCTGGAGGAGTGTATGCGGTTGCCCTCAGTCCAGATGGTCAGATGCTCTTTAGTGGCAGTGGTACTAAGGAAAACAGCCTAAAATTGTGGAATCGGCGGACTGGAGAATTGATTCGTACCCTGACGGGACATTCCAACACGATTTTCGCAATTGCGATTAGTCCGGATGGGCAGACGATTTACAGTAGTAGCCTGGATGGAACCATTAAGGTTTGGAGCGTGCCTTAAAGCTAGAAGCTTGGGGAAATAAGGGTAGAGAATCAAGGCTGAGGAAACAAGAGGGCGAAAAGCGATCGCGCTCATGCGAAGCGAGGGGTTAGCCTAGCGCTGACTTGTCAGTTCGCGTACTCTGTGGATTTCCCGATTCCCAAGGCTAAACTATCAGACAACTACACTGTACAAATGTCATGCTGGGAAAAACGCTCAGTGGTCGCTATTACATCGTCAAACACTTGGGAGGCGGGGGTTTTGGTCAAACTTACCTGGCTGAAGATTGGCAGCTACCCGGAAATCCACTGTGTGTTGTTAAGCAACTTAAACCCCAAGCTACCGACCCCTTAACTTTACAAGTATCACAGCGTTTATTCGATCGAGAAGCCCAAGTCCTCTACAAGCTGGGAAAACACGATCAAATTCCCCAACTTTTGGCTCATTTTGAACAAGAGCAAGAGTTCTATTTAGTACAAGAATTTATCGAAGGGCATGAACTCAAGCAAGAGTTACCTGTTGGTAAGCATCTGAGTGAAAATCAGGTAATGACCCTCTGTGGAGACATTTTAAAAATATTAGAATTTGTTCATCAGCAAGAGGTCATTCATCGCGATATCAAACCTTCAAATTTAATTAGGCGCAAACAAGATGGAAAGATCGTTTTAATTGACTTTGGGGCAGTTAAACAAGTTAGCGCTCAAAAAACTAACTCTGAAAGGAATACTACTTTAACGGTTGCGATTGGTTCGCCCGGTTACATGGCGAACGAACAACTCGGTGGCAAACCGCGATTTTGCAGCGATATCTATGCAGTGGGAATGATTGGTATCCAAGCAATTACAGGAATACCACCCAGCCAGTTACCAGAAGATCCGACAACCAGCGAGATGATTTGGCGGGATAAGGTACAAGTCAGCCAGCCGTTCGCCGATGTTTTAGACAAAATGGTGCGCTATGACCACCGTCAACGCTACCAAACAGCAACAGAAGCTTTGCAAGCACTTCAATGGGTTAATTCCCAAATGTCAACGGGGGCTTATCATGTGCCACCCACACAAACCCTAACGCCTCCAGCCGCCACGACTCAACCAATTGTCACTTCTACACTATTACCTCAAACCGACCCATCTCAGCCACAAACAATCCAGGATGCTGTTGCTGAGTTATCAACATCCTCGGTCGATACACCCATTAGCAATGCTGGTGTTGCGACTCCTCGAAATAAACCTCATTGGCTGATCGGAATTGGAGTCGGTCTTGCCACTGCTTTCGCGCTAACAGCGGGGATTTACTACTTTCCGAAACAAAATAATTCATCACCTTTATTACAAATTGCAAATAGTCCATCACCGTCGTTGCAACAACTTAATAATTCTTGGGATCGGGTAGAAAATATTGCTTTAGCCAATACTTTTATTGGAAATTCAAAAAATGTTTATTCGGTTGCGATTAGCCCGGATGGTCAAACCCTCGCAAGCGGTGGTGATGACAACACTATCAAGCTGTGGAATTTAGGGACGAGACAACAACTGCAAACCCTCAAAGGTCATTCAGACTGGGTTTATTCTATCGCCTTCAGCCCTGATGGGCAGAAGATAGCAAGTAGTAGTGGCGACGGAACCATTAAAGTGTGGAATTTGCAGTCTGGGCAACTACTGCAAACCCTCAAATCAGGGTCTGAAGATCGGGTTTATTCGATTGCGATTAGCCCAGATGGACAAACTCTCGCCAGTGGGAGTAAGGACAAGACAATCAAGCTGTGGAATCTGGGCACGGGGCAACTGAAAAATACTCTCAAGGGGCATTCAGGCTTTATTTTATCGGTTGCGATCGCTCAAAATGGACAAACCCTTGTCAGTGGCAGCGATGACAAAACAATCAAAGTGTGGAATCTGTCCACAGGTACCCTGATTAGCACCGTCTCTGAGCCTTCAAACAATGGTGTTCCTGCTGTCGCTATTAGCCCAGATGGTCGGATTCTCGCCACTAGCAACATTTCCGACAAAGTTTATCTATGGAATCTGCAAGAACTTTTGAAGGGTTGTAAAGGTGCACAGCCATGTAGCCCTACACGGACTATTTTTGCCCATAAAGACTATGTTAATTCGGTTGCTTTCAGTCCCGATGGGCAGACTCTCGCGAGTGGAAGTCGGGACAAGACAATCAAGCTGTGGAATCCACAAACAGGAGAGCTAAAAAGCCCGATTTCTAACCATTCAGGCGCTGTTAATTCTGTTACTTTTAGTCCTGATGGGAAAACCCTGGTCAGCAATGGTGAGGAAGGGAAAATCGAGGTTTGGCAATCGTCGCCCTAAAATATTGAGGATCTTGGGATAATTTTTCTAGAAAACCTAGAAAGCGATCGCCCTGAAACATTCACCACTTTTCTTGCAGTTTTTCTAAATCCTGGATAGTCAGACTCATGGGAACCTCCTTCTGCACCGAGCTGAGGCTACGGCTATCGTATCCTCAATCGCTAGACCTACAATTTGCCAAAATGGGATTGTGAACCATTCCACGAAACAATTGACTCAGCGCCCTATTTATCTCGATTGCCATGCAACGACACCTCTTGATGAGCGGGTGTTAGCGGCAATGCTGCCTTACTTTACCGAGCATTTTGGCAACCCTGCCAGTATTACCCATGTCTATGGCTGGGAAGCGGAAGCTGCTGTCAAACAAGCGAGAGCAATTTTGGCAGACGCGATTAACGCCACACCGGAAGAAATTGTCTTTACCAGCGGTGCGACGGAGGCAAATAATTTAGCAATTAAGGGCGTCGCGGAAGCTTATTTTCAAAAAGGACGCCACATTATTGCTGTAGAGACGGAACATAATGCGGTTCTCGATCCTTGTGATTATTTGCGATCGCTTGGTTTTGAGGTGACTTTCCTCCCCGTCCAAAGCGATGGACTTATTGATTTAACCCAGTTAGAGAAAGCGATTCGTCCGGACACGATTTTAGTTTCGGTGATGGCGGCGAATAACGAAATTGGGACTATACAGCCGTTGGCAGAAATTGGAGCAATTTGTCGCCAGCATCAGGTACTTTTCCATACGGATGCAGCCCAAGCAATTGCCAAAATTCCCCTAGATGTAGCGGCGATGAACATCGATCTGATGTCAATGACTGCCCATAAAGTCTATGGTCCGAAAGGAATCGGCGCTCTTTATGTCCGACGCCGCAACCCTAGAGTTCAAATGGCACCCCAAATGCATGGAGGCGGACATGAGCGGGGGATGCGCTCTGGTACTCTTTATACACCGCAAATTGTTGGGTTTGCTAAGGCAGTAGAACTCGGACTCACGGAAATGGAATCGCAGACGCAACGCCTCGTCCAGTTGCGGGAACGCCTATGGCAGCAACTGAGCGGTTTGACAGGGATTCATTTAAATGGACATCCGACCCAGCGATTACCAGGAAACCTTAATATCAGTGTCGAGGGTGTAGATGGAGCAGCGCTCTTGCTGGGATTGCAACCAGTAGTGGCAGTGTCTTCTGGATCGGCTTGTACCTCTGTCAAAGTGTCTCCCTCTCACGTTCTGACGGCGCTGGGACGCTCGGAACTTTTGGCTTATGCGTCGGTGCGGTTTGGGATTGGACGGCAGAATACCGCGGAGGAGATCGATCGAGTCGCACAGCACGCGATCGCGACGATTTCCAGTCTGCGTAGACAAGCTTCGATTGTCGGTTAAGCAACCAAATCTGCAAACTTAGGCTGAGAAAGTTCTGGCTAACGCCACTGCCAATCTAAGTTACGTCCGATCGGCGTAACAGCGCGATATAATACATCACAATAGAAGCAATTGCGGATCGAGGCTCCATCGGGTTGCCCCTCGTGTGAACCTGTCATGGTGGCGCTCGCGCAGCTAGCTTTTCTTTGAGACTTTCTGTTCATTCTTGGCAAAGTCCAGCGTTCAACCTTTTTGAAAAAGGATGGCACTGGCAACTTAAATTCATCGGGGAAGAGTTGACCCAGCTTGTCGGTTACTGATTCCAGTGACTATGGGCGATCGCACCTTTATTCTCTCTAGGTAGGGGCGGGTTTAGAATCTATCCCTGCTGTCATTGAACCAGAAGGTAAAACAAAACCGGCCCGTACAGAGTTGTTTCAGGCTGACACTGTTATTTTTTTTGAGCAAAAGTGAGAGTCACCTCGAAAGGATGAAGGATGTGGGGCGTAGACCGAAGGTCTTCTCGAAGAGCCGCTCTTCGTTGTACCTCGAAGGGTACGGAAGGATAAATGAATACATTCCATTCCGCCTTCTGCCAGTGAGCAACTTCCGCCTGTCTGTTGTGCTATCAGCTTGCTGCAAATTTTGAGGAAATTGAATGCCAAAGCAAATTATCATCGCAGAGCAGCATCGAATCGCTGCCGTATTTTGGGAAGATCAAATTCAAGAACTCGTCGTTGCGACTGGCAACCATCAAGTTGGAGACATTTATCTGGGCGTTGTTGAAAATGTCTTACCTGGGATAGATGCCGCCTTTGTAAACATTGGAGATACAGAGCGCAATGGCTTTATTCATGTTACTGACTTGGGTCCGTTGCGGCTAAAACGCTCTGCGGGTGCGATTACAGAACTGCTGACACCCCAGCAGAAAGTCTTGGTACAAGTGATGAAAGAGCCGACGGGCAACAAAGGCCCCCGGCTTACCGGAAACGTCAGCTTACCCGGACGCTATGTAGTGTTGATGCCCTTCGGACGGGGTGTAAGTCTGTCTCGGCAAATCAAGAGTGAGAGCGAACGCAACCGCCTAAGAGCGTTAGCGGTTCTGATTAAACCCGCAGGTATGGGGCTGATCGTGCGGACAGAAGCAGAAGGACGCTCGGAAGAAGCCATCATTGAAGATTTAGAGTCTCTGCAAAAACAGTGGGAGGCAATTCAGCAAGAGGTAAACTCCACCAGGGCACCAGCGCTGTTGAATCGAGACGATGATTTCATTCAGCGCGTCCTGCGAGATATGTACAGTGCGGAAGTCAATCGCATTGTGGTAGATTCCCACACGGGAGTCAAACGAGTTAAGCAATACTTACTTAGCTGGAGCGGAGGGCGATCGCCTGAAGGGGTTTTGATCGACCATCACCGCGAGCGTCTCCCGATTTTAGAATACTTCCGCGTCAATGCCGCGATTCGAGAAGCCCTCAAGCCCAGAGTTGATCTTCCTTCTGGTGGCTACATTATCATTCAACCGACGGAAGCATTGACGGTCATCGATGTTAACTCCGGTTCCTTTACCCGCTCCGCAACAGCCCGCGAAACAGTTCTTTGGACAAACAGCGAGGCAGCAACGGAAATTGCCCGCCAACTGCGGCTTCGGAATATCGCCGGTGTGATTATTGTTGACTTTATTGACATGGATCAGCGGCGAGACCAGCTGCAAGTGCTGGAACACTTTAACAAAGCACTGAAAGTAGATAAAGCAAGACCGCAGATTGCTCAACTCTCAGAACTCGGCTTAGTAGAACTGACCCGCAAGCGCCAAGGTCAAAATATTTACGAATTGTTTAGTCAGGCGTGCCCGACCTGCGGCGGCTTGGGGCATCAAGTTCGCCTTCCCGGTGAGCCTGCCCGAAATGGCGGGGAAATTTCCGAGCATTCTGTGCCAGTGCCTGTAAGGGAAGTCCGGACGGCACCTTATCGAAACGAACGAAACGAACGAAACGAACTTGGCGTCCGGGAAATGCCCCTCCCAGACATCCGTGAAAGTCGCAGCGAAGCCCTAGATTTAGCTGTTGATGATGATGATGATGATGACGCAATGGATTTGATGCATCATCCCAGTTATCAGGAACGGGGAGGAGTCAATAACAATAATCGCCGTCGTCGTCGCCGCCGTATTGGCGAACCTCCTGCAAGAGAGGAAATCACTAAAAATCCCGTTCGAGTCTCGACTTCTCCGCCACTAGTGAATCATTTCAGACAGAGTCCGGTGGCAGAACCAGAAGTATCGAGAGATACCGAGGTATTTACAGCAGCGCCATTGCCCGTTTTACCCGCTGTGGAAGAAGGTCGTCGGGCGTCAAGACCGGAGCGACCTAAACCTTCCAGGCAGGAAGTTGAACCGCCGGAGATTGTTTCGATTGAAATGACCCCAGAGCAACAAGATATCTATGCTTTAATGGGAATTTCTCCGTTGGTACTCCTGAATCGGCAGGTCAAAAATCCTAAATCAGCGATTGTTTCTGTCACCTTACCCGGAGAGTCTGCCCAAACTGCACATGCACCGTCTGTAGAACCAAGCAGGGAAGCTGTCAGCGTCATAGATAACATCATAGATAGGGATATTCCTGGCGTAGAGTCCGCGCTTGACGAGAAATTCTCTTATATATCCTCCGCCTACGAGGAAGATGAGATGAGAGATGGGGGAGATGAGACAACGGACGAGGAACCACCAACTCAGTTGGTGATGCCTGTGGTGATGTCCGAACCAGAAGCCCCTAGGGAAGAAGACACTGTGGAGAGTGCTTCTTCTGCATCCTCTAATGAAGCCGAAAGTAGCCCCGTGATAAACCGGCGGCGTCGTCGTCGGTCTTCTGCAACGGAGGCTTCTGAAGGCTGAAGGATGTTAGCGAAGCGGCGCTAATGCGCCGGATGAAGGATGAAACGAGAAAGACTGTAGGTATTTACCTAAAAATTCAGTTCCATACTGTTATGATTCATCCTTCATTCGTCAGAAGCTAAATTCTCAAGGAGTCAAAGATCGTGTCGCCGGAAGTGCAAAATGCCCCCGCCGTCGTAAAGCGAATCCGTAAACCGAATTTCAACCTAGCGGATCTGCCAGAGTTAGCTGGCGATTGGGAACTGGTTGCCGGTGTGGATGAAGTGGGGCGCGGAGCCTTATTTGGGCCGGTGGTGGCGGCGGCTGTAATTCTACCCAAGTCTGCTTTTGAGGAACTTGCAGCCGCTGGGGTTAGAGACAGCAAACAGCTGTCTAGCTATCGGCGCAGCAAACTGGCAGAACACATTCAAGCGATCGCGCTTGACTGGAAAATCGGCTATGCCAACAATCAGGAAATTGACCAGATCAACATCTTGCAGGCGTCGTTATTGGCGATGAAGCGGGCTGTCACTAAGCTAAAGGTGCAGCCGCAGATGTGTCTGGTTGATGGGAAGTGGTCGCTGCCAGACTTGGCGGTACCGCAACAGAATCTTGTGAAGGGTGATGAGCGATCGCTGGTCATTGCTGCGGCCAGCATTGTTGCCAAAGTGTGGCGCGACGACTTAATCATGCGTTTCGCCACCCAGTATCCTGCCTATCATTTAGCAGCTAATAAAGGTTACGGTACTGCTCCGCATCTCTTAGCTCTGCAACAATACGGTCCTTCGCGCTTGCATCGAATGTCTTTTAGTCCCTGTCGGGTGGGTAATCAATAAAAACAATTTACTGATGCCCTACTCCTGAGCAATTGAGTACAAGCGGGTTTATCCAAACATATTGCTGAGACAACAGATAAAACGAGCAAAACCGCTCTAATAATTTCAAAACTCAAAACTTTCGGAAGGCTGATTGCTAATTGCAGAGGACTGAGAATTAGTAGCGTTTGCCCACCGACGATAGTCTAAAAGTAACTGATGCATCAATCGTTGTTTGATAGTTAACAGTACACTTTTGAGTAGAGCATTTCCAGTCGCTTCTAAAAACGGCTTAGGGGTAAACAAAAAAGGCGGCGGCAGCTCTACTTTGACCTCTAAATCTGCTTTTCCTTTGAGATGAGTTGTTCCATTCAATTCGCACGGAGAAAGCTTACCAATTAAATTGAGAGCAAAGCGTTGGTTGATATATTCAACACCACGCAGTTCGCAATTTGTAGATGTTAAATGAACTGTTCCATCCGACTCTGCCCATACTCTTAAATCCACAATTGGTTGAATGCTCAGGGTCATAAAGCTTAAGGGACGCATTTTCAAACGAAAAAGCTCGTCACTGAGTTGTTCAATTCGAGTCGGATCGACTAGAGCCTCCACAAGACGTTGGGGCTGGCGCAAATAATGCTGAATGGGAACAGGTTGTTCCGGAACAGCAATTTGAACAGATTGGGAGGCAACAAATTGAGTTTGCATGAGAGGATGGTAACAGAATGTAATTCTGTACGCTAAATTAAATTAATTTTACTTTACAGTTCTTAAAAAAGCGGACAGAATTTTTTCTGGAGCTAAAACCCGTCCTAGTAAAGAAGGCATCAACTAAAGCATTTTGTAATTATAAAAATTTATGAAGCAGATCTCCTCTTTCGGAGGCATAAGAAATAGACACTGGGATAGGGCATAAAGTAGCTCCACTCTATCCCTTGCGAGGGACAGCCTCGTTAGCACCGACTTTCTGAGAAAGGTAAAAAAGGTGTCAGAATGACTATCACGGAAAAATAAAGGGCTAGCTTTAATGGTCGTATCCGTTGCACACTTAGGACCTCCTGGCACTTACGCAGAAGCCGCTGCTTTGGCTTATGTTAGCTGGCTAACCCAGATGGGAAAGGAAGCGTTGTTATGTCCCTATCCCAGCATTGCTCAGACACTCCGAGCCGCAGCACAGGGACAAGTGGATCTAGCTGTGGTGCCGGTAGAAAATTCGGTTGAGGGCAGTGTTACGACAACGTTGGATACCCTGTGGCAGTTAGATACGCTGCAAATTCAACAAGCTTTGGTACTGCCAATTTCTCATGCTCTGATGTCACGAGCGCCGAATTTAGAGGCAATTCAGACCGTTTATTCTCACCCACAGGCTTTGGCTCAGTGCCAGGGGTGGCTGGAGCGGTTTCTGCCGCAGGTGCAGCTGGTGCCAACAAATGCGACGACAGAGGCGCTACAGTATCTGGATGAGGACAAAACAGCGGGAGCGATCGCTTCCTCTAGAGCTGCTCAACTCTACAATCTACCGATTCTGGTTTGCCCGATTAATGATTATGTTGACAACTACACGCGGTTCTGGGTGCTGAGTTTACAACCCGCTACTGGAGGCAATTGTACTTCTTTGGCGTTCAGCGTTCCTGCCAATGTACCTGGGGCACTCGCCAAACTGCTTCAAGTGTTTGCCAGTCGTGACATTAACTTGAGTCGAATTGAATCTCGCCCGACGAAGCGGAGTCTTGGCGACTATCTGTTCTTTATTGACTTGGAAGCGAACACTACAGAGGCATCGGTTCAATCCGCGTTAGAAGAATTATCCACTTATACCGAAACGCTCAAAATCTTTGGTAGCTATTCAATTCTGCCGGTAGGGAAACTCTAGTCTTGGGACTGTAGTCTTTAAAACTCAAACCAGACGCTATATCGAGCGTCTCTACAAAATCCCAAACTTTTATGTTTCAATCTGCTCAAGGCATTCCCGGATTGCCCGATTTAACGCATCCGGCTGAGCTAATGAAATTTGGGGGGCAGGTACTGAGTACCTTCCTCATCATTGTGTTTCTAGTTGGTGCGTTGGGAATTGCGATCGCGCTGCTAAATTTCTCTCTCCGTCGAGATCAACCAGAACAAGCGATTTTCATGGGTGAGTGGGTTGTTCGCTACTCCCGATTACTGCGAAGTCTACCCCACGCTGCCTTGGTTTTAATTCTCATGGTAGGAGGATTTTTTCTTAGCTCAACTTTAGGCAATCGGTACCACCACTGGGAACAAGCACGGGTCGCTCAGGTAGCTGCCAGTGTTGCCGGTGACAGGCTAGAGCAACCTGCACCCCAAGTGCGCTATGTCCTCAAAGAGCCTTACACTTATACCACTCAAGTTGAGGGTAAAATCGTCAAAGTCAACGATACGCGAGAAGTTAGCCGTTTGCTAACTCTGAGCGAATCGCAAGTTCAGGTAAAAATTGACCAAAGCACAGATGCCCAAGATCGTCGCGCAATTTATCGCGTTGACTACAGTGCCGATTATAAAGTTACCAACCCGCTGACCGATGTTAGCAATTTTTTCTTTGAAGTCCCGCCGCCTGCCGGTTACTCACTGCTGCAAAGCTATAAGGTAGAGCGGGACGGGACTCGCCTCCAGCAAGCAAATCCCGGTGACTATGGTTTTCCATTCCGTCTCGAACCTGGACAAGTAGCTAGTTTTAAAGTCAGCTATAAAGCTCAAGGCGGGCCGCGCTGGGTTTATAGTGCCACCGGGCAATTACTCTCCAATTTCCGCCTCACCGCGCTGGCGAACTTCCCTGGAGCGGATTTTGCTAGTGGGATTATCCCCACAGAAAGTAAGGTTGAGGGACAAGGCACTCGATTCACCTGGGTATTTGACGACAACGTTTCAGTCCAAAATCCATTTGGTGTCTTTACTTCGACTGGCCCAATTCGCAACACAGGTATCCTTCCCCGGTTGCTGTTACTCGCACCAGCCGTATTCTTGTGGTGGATATTATTGCTTTATATGTCGCTACCCATGAGCCTCAGAAATGTAGCGATCGCTGGCGGTATTTTCTTCGCTTGTCTGCTAACTTTGACTTATCTTAGCCGCCTGATTGATGTCAAGCTGGCTTGGACTCTCATCTCTATCGTCTTGCTAGCCTTAGCGTGGGGATTGGGGTCAAACCGCCGTGCGTCTCTTGCCGCCGTCATTTGCACGATTGCTGGTGCGGTTGTGCCAGTCTTAGGACTCGTCGTTCCTTACACGGGACTCACTCTCAGCGTAGCCGCTCTCTTGGGCGCTGTATGGCTTGCAGTTCGTCACTGGTATGGCTGGTATGACTTGCGAGCAGATGCTCGTGTTTAGTCCTTAGTCATTAGTTCTGAATCAGTGATTAGTTAAGGTTTTTGCACTGAACTAATCCTTGAAGACTAATGACTAACAACTAATGAAACTTACTGGAGCGCATCTTTGAGGACGGTACGAGCCGCGAGATGATTGCGAGTAGAAGTGAGAATTTCGGCTTCTCGCTCTAGGCGGGTTGTCGTATCTTGCATTTCCAGAAGGGCTTGCTGTTCAGATGCCACCCCGTAAAGATTGCTGGCAACCCAGTAGGATAATTCTCTGGGGAGGGTGGGCAAGTCTTCTGGTAGCTCCATGTCTTGGTCGGTCAACTTGGATGAGAGCCGTACCACATCTCTGAGCAGTTGTTCAACCTCAGAGGCTAAGGTTCTGAGGTCTTTTTCTGGTGGATGGTCTTCAATCCATTCCACCAAACCGACGCGATAAGGCTTTTCGCGGACGTACTCTAAGACCCTAAACCGCTGCTGTCCCAAGGTCAAGATTTTCATTCGGTCATCGGGAAGACGCTGGAAGTGGATAATTTCAGCGCAGCATCCCACGGCAGCTGGTTTACTTTGAACTGGGTCCCACATCAAAACCCCAAAACGGCGATCGCTCTCCAGAATCGTGTTCATCATGATTCGGTAGCGAAATTCAAAAATATGTAGCGGTAAAGGTCTCCCTGGAAATAGCACCACTTCGGGCAGTGGAAACAGGGGGAGTTCTCGAACTGCGATTGAGGAAGAGGATGCCATTGTCCCTATACTTGCTGTACGTGCGATTCTTTACTTACTTTAACCGATCTCTTTCCTAGAATCCCAACGACGAAGCCCTTTAGAGGTATCTCTAAAGGGCTTCGTCAAATGCAGACTCACAAGAGCGTGTATTTAAAGTTTGACTTCAATATCAACGCCTGCTGGCAAATCCAGTTTCATCAAAGCGTCAATTGTCTTGGAGGTAGGCTGATAAATGTCAATGATGCGGCGGTGAGTCCGAGTTTCAAAATGTTCCCGCGAATCCTTATCAACGTGAGGAGAGCGCAAAAGACAGTAAATTTTCTTCCGGGTTGGTAAGGGAATGGGGCCAATAGCTGTTGCCTGTGTCCGGTTTGCCGTATCGACAATCTTTTCGCAAGAGGTGTCAAGCAAACGCCGGTCAAAAGCCTTCAAGCGAATGCGAATTTTTTGCTGCTGGATAGTTGCCATTTTCAGTTGTCCAGGTTCTAATTAGTGGTTATTTGTTAGGTTTTAGTTGTTACTAGGACGGCGGTTTTTTGCCGTACACGTACAGCTCTTGGAGTTTAGCATCTGATTTCAAGGACACAGATAAGGAGCAGAAAAGCATATGCTTCTCTGCTCCTTATTTGTTGGTCAAAATCCTACTTTAGGATCTTGGAGACGACGCCAGCACCAATGGTGCGACCGCCTTCACGAATCGCGAAGCGCATCCCTTGCTCAATTGCGATCGCGTTGATCAACTCAACGGTCATTTTGATCCGGTCTCCTGGCATCACCATCTCGGCGTTAGAGCCATCATCCGAGGTGAAAGCTTTGATGGTTCCAGTTACGTCGGTTGTCCGCACGTAGAACTGAGGACGATAGCCAGCAAAAAACGGTGTTTTCCGACCGCCTTCTTTTTCCTGAAGGATGTACACTTCAGACTCAAACTGAGTGTGAGGAGTAATTGTACCAGGCTTGGCTAGCACCATACCTCGCTCAATATCTTCCTTCTTCAAACCCCGAAGTAGAACGCCGACGTTATCGCCAGCCATCCCTTCATCCAAGGTCTTCTGGAACATTTCCACGCCAGTTACTGTTGTGCTGCGAGTGTCTCGAATTCCCACCAGCTCAACAGTTTCCCCAACTTTGACTTTGCCCCGCTCAATCCGACCAGTCGCAACGGTACCGCGCCCTGAGATGGAGAATACGTCTTCCACAGCCATCAGGAAGGGCTTATCAATATCCCGCTCTGGAGTAGGAATGTAAGCATCGACCTCATCCATCAACTTGTAGATTTTATCTACCCACTCATTCTCACCCCGTGGGGTCTTGGGATTGGCAGCCATCGCTTCCAACGCTTGTAGCGCCGAGCCGGCGACGATGGGAATATTGTCACCGTCGAATTCATAAGAACTTAGCAGTTCCCGGACTTCCAGTTCTACCAGTTCCAACAATTCTTCATCGTCCACCATGTCTTGCTTGTTCAAGAAGACAACTAGCCGGGGAACGCCAACTTGCTTAGCCAGGAGGATGTGTTCCCGCGTCTGAGGCATGGGGCCATCTGCCGCCGACACCACCAGAATGGCACCATCCATTTGAGCTGCACCCGTGATCATGTTCTTCACATAGTCCGCGTGACCTGGGCAGTCCACGTGGGCATAGTGGCGAGATTCGGTTTCATACTCAACGTGGGCGGTATTGATGGTAATACCGCGAGCCTTTTCCTCCGGCGCTGCATCAATGTCGGCATAACCCTTTGCTTTCGCCCGACCCATTGCTGCCAGAGTCATCGTAATGGCAGCGGTTAAGGTCGTTTTACCGTGGTCAACGTGACCAATCGTGCCGATATTGACGTGGGGTTTAGTGCGTTCAAACTTTGCGCGTGCCATGTATTACCTGTTCCTTTTTCCTTTTTCCTTTGCCAGTTGTCAGTTGTCAGTTGTCAGTTGGCTTTTCTACTGACAACTGACCAAAGACTACAGACCGATTTATGTGTTCCCTTTGCTCTTGGCGATGATGGTTTCAGCCACGTTGCGAGGAACTTCTTCGTAATGGCTAAACTCCATTGAGAAGATACCCCGCCCTTGAGTCATCGACCGGATATCCGTCGCATAGCCAAACATCTCTGCAAGCGGAACTTTGGCTGTTACTCTTGTAATGCCTTGTTCCGAGTTCATGCCTTCAATCTGACCGCGACGGGAGTTGAGGTTTCCCATCACATCCCCAAGGAAGTTTTCTGGAGCTTCCACCTCAACTTTCATCATAGGCTCCAATAGCACTGGTGAAGCCTTCATTACAGCTTCTTTAATCGCCATTGAGCCTGCGATTTTGAAAGCCATTTCTGAGGAATCCACCTCGTGGTAAGAGCCATCCACCATCGTTGCCTTGAGGTCAATCACCGGATATCCAGCTACAATACCCGATTCGCAGGCTTCTTTCATCCCTTGCTCTGCTGGGTTGATGTACTCTTTAGGTACTATACCCCCAACAATTTTGGAGACAAACTCGAAACCAGTCCCCGGCTCTCCAGGCTCTACTTGAATCACAACGTGACCGTACTGACCTTTGCCACCGCTCTGACGGATAAATTTCCCTTCAGCTTTGACAGCCTTGCGAATGGTTTCGCGGTAGGCAACTTGCGGCGCACCAACGTTGGCTTCTACTTTGAATTCTCGCATCATCCGATCTACGAGAATCTCTAGGTGCAGTTCGCCCATCCCCGCAATTACTGTCTGGTTGGTTTCTGGGTCAATATGAACTCGGAACGTCGGGTCTTCTTCTGAGAGCGATTGCAGAGCCTTGGAGAGCTTCTCCATATCCTGCTTAGTTTTGGGTTCCACTGCTACGGATATTACAGGTTCTGGTATAAACAGAGACTCCAGAATCACTGGTGAGTTTTCGTCACAGATGGTATCGCCCGTATAGGTTTCTTTCAGACCTAAAGCTGCACCTAAGTCACCAGCCCGCATTTCATCTACTTCGATTCGTTCGTCAGCTTTGAGAACGATCAAGCGGGAGATGCGTTCCTTTTTATCCTTGGTTGAGTTGAGGATGTAACTGCCTTTTTTGATCACGCCAGAATATACCCGAATGAATGTCAAGCGTCCATAGGGGTCTGCCATAATCTTGAAAGCTAAAGCAGCCGCTGGTTCGTCATCGCTAGCGTGCCTTACTACCTCAGTGCCATCTGGCAATAGTCCTTGAATTGGAGGAACGTCAATAGGAGCGGGTAGATAATCTACCACGGCATCCAACAGCAGCTGGACACCCTTATTTTTAAAGGCAGAACCACACAACAGCGGGACAATTGTGCCAGCAATTGTGCCTTTACGCAACGCCTTTTGAATCTCTGGTTCGGTCAGTTCTTCGCCTTCCAAATATTTTTCCGTCAGGGCATCATCGGTTTCTGCTACAGATTCGATGAGCTTAGTGCGGTACTCTTGGGCTACCTCCTGAAGGTTTGCAGGAATGTCTATTTCCTCAATTTCTTTGCCCTGATCGTCTTTGTAGAGGTAGGCTCGCATCCGAACTAGGTCTACAATTCCCTCAAAGTTGCTTTCAGCACCAATAGGAATTTGAATGGGGACAGCATTTGCCCGCATGCGATCGCGTATCTGGTTATAAACTTTGTAAAAGTTCGCTCCAGTCCGATCCATTTTGTTGATAAAAGCGATCCGAGGCACCTTATACCGATCTGCCTGTCGCCATACAGTCTCAGATTGAGGCTGCACGCCTCCCACCGAGCAGAACACAGCAATCACGCCATCTAACACCCGCATTGAACGTTCTACTTCAATCGTGAAGTCTACGTGACCAGGGGTATCAATGATGTTGATTTGGTGATTTCGCCAGCTCGTGCTAATCGCAGCGGCGGTAATGGTAATACCTCTTTCCCGCTCTTGCTCCATCCAGTCAGTCGTTGCTGTGCCTTCGTGGACTTCGCCAATTTTATGAACGATACCGGAATAGAACAGAATCCTTTCTGTTGTTGTTGTCTTGCCCGCATCAATATGGGCAGCAATTCCGATGTTGCGTGTTCTCTCTAGCGGGACGGTACGTGCCACAGCTACCTCCTTCCTCTGTGCCGCATAGCTAGTAATGTGCTATGCGTTCTATCTCGTTTAAAATTGTATACTTTATTTAAGATTTTCAGCTCGTACAGACGCGAGCAAAACAGTCGCAATAACCGATCTCGCGTCTGTAGTAGTGCTTAGTATCGATAGTGGGCAAACGCCTTATTCGCTTCAGCCATTCGGTGAGTTTCTTCGCGTTTGCGAATCGCATTCCCTGTCTCATTAGCGGCATCAAGCAGCTCATTTGCGAGCTTCCCAGCCATTGTGCGGCCTGGGCGAGAACGAGCAAACTGAATTAGCCAACGCAGCGCTAGCGCAGTTCCACGGTCAGGGCGGACTTCCATTGGCACCTGGTAGGTTGCACCACCCACTCGACGAGCCTTGACTTCCACCAAAGGGGTCGCATTCCGAACTGCTTTCTCAAAAGTCTCTAGGGGATCTGCTCCAATCCGTTCTTCGATGGTTTTTAGCGCATCATAGATAATCCCAGTCGCAATAGATTTCTTGCCACTATGCATAATCCGCCGCACCATCATACTGACAAGACGGCTGTTATACATCGAATCAGGGGGAACAGGACGCTTTTTAACAACGGTACGACGAGACATACTAAGCCTTCAATGAATAAAATACAGAATTTTTACGATCCCTCCCAATGTTCGTGCCTGAGATGGGATTTTTTTCAACAAGTCTTTGCGGGTTCTAGAGAGCCGCCTTCTACTAAGGTAGAGATTTCGCCCGACTGTGAAACTCTTCCCTACCTACATTGAGGACATTGAGGTTTTCCCTAAATGCCAGCAACGGTTGTCTCCCTGGCGCATTAATTTCCCAATTTTTTGGTTTGAGGAACTGAAGCAACCTTCTACGGATTTAGATACATCCTACTGGATTCGCATACACTCGCTTTAACGGGTGCTTATCTACGTGTTTACAACATCTCTGATGCGTCTTCCCGCACGGAATCCAGTAAAAACATCCTCAATCCAACTCTACCACCTATACCGGGGGTTCATCGGCATCCGCTCGTAAGCGGATATCTTCACACATTTCCTGTGCAATTGGCACGAGATTCGGGAGCTTTCGAGCCGTATGAGCGTTTTGTCTTTTCTGCAAAACGGAAGCCATCAATTGTGACTGTACCAATGCAGATAGGCACTCCGCTTACTTTGCCTTGGGACGTTTTGTACCGTACTTAGAACGACCCTGACGGCGATCCTTAACCCCAGCGGTATCTAAGGTTCCGCGAATAATATGGTAACGGACTCCGGGCAAGTCCTTAACCCGTCCCCCCCGAATCATCACAACCGAGTGTTCTTGCAAATTGTGACCGATACCAGGAATATATGCCGTTACTTCAAAACCTGAAGTCAAACGGACTCTTGCCACTTTCCGCAGGGCTGAGTTTGGCTTTTTAGGCGTCGTTGTATATACTCTGGTGCAGACACCACGACGTTGCGGGCAGCTTTTTAGGGCTGGTGACTTAGTTTTCTTCTGTGTACTTAGGCGCTCGTTACGAATGAGCTGCTGGATTGTGGGCATGAGTTACTGGGGTTACTGAATCCTTGCTAGTTCCAAATGCAGACAAATTCTGAGTGTATCATCTGTCAGGGGTTCTGTCAATTTAAAGGAGCTGGAAATTAAGCTTCTGGGGTGGCAGAGTCGGCAAGCGGCTCATTAATAGAGAAAGAATTACCGCAACCACAACTTTCTTTAGCGTTTGGGTTGTGGAAGCGAAACCCGCCACCCATGAGATCCTCTGAGTAATCTAAGGTGAGGCCATTGAGGTAGGCTAGGCTTTGAGCATCAACCAATACTCTAATGCCATTGCATTCATACAGTCTATCGTCCGGCTTCACAGATTCATCAAAGCTGAAAGTATAGGAAATGCCAGAACAACCACCTGATTGAACTGCTAGACGAAATAATAGAGCGTTGGCGTTTTGACGCTTGGATTGCAAACGCTTTATTTCACTAGCTGCTGCTTGAGTGAGATCGATAGTGGACTGAGTGAGTTTCACAGAGCTTTCTATAAAGTGCTGAACCAATGCTACAGCCGGTTGCGGGAAAGCTTGTCAATTTTTAAAGGAGAAAATCGAGCGTTCGGTGTTCCAGCTTGGTAGTTTTGCTACTTGTACCTCAGGATGCTTGATTTTTATCACCCCAATAGATAATAACTTGGTAGCAGAGTCTGTTCTTCACTTTTTGATTAGAAAAAGCAGAACTAGAAGAAACACTCCCATAACCAACCAAGACATCAAGTTGTTGTCATTCCCAAAAATTGATATGAATCCTGAAACTCCCTCTTCTGAAAGTAGGCTTGAATCTGAAAATCCTTCAGTAGAAGTCAATGTACAAAACGTAGAAGGAACACCTTCGGAGTTACAAGTGTCGTCTACTCAAGCCTATACTGGGCAAGTACAGCAGGTGTGGGCACAAATCGCTAGGTTTTTAGAAAAGATGCCAAGTTATGCGGGCAACTTTTTTTCCTCCTACCAGCGATCGCTCATTACCCTTGGACTACTCTTAGCAGTGTTAGTCACATTAAGAATAACAGTGGCTTTGCTAACAGCGATTCATAGCTTGCCGTTGATAGCGCCAACCCTACAGCTGATTGGCATCGGATATACGGCTTGGTTCGTTTATCGTTACTTACTTACTGCTGAAAGCCGCAAAGAACTATCTCAAGACTTCCAGACCTTAAAACAGCAAGTTTTGGGCAGAGGAGCTTCAAACACCTAAGCGTCCTAATCTTCGATTCGACTGAATTTGTTTAGCCTGTGTAGGCAGGCTAAGTTTCTTTATAGCCGCACCTGAAGGGGTCAGGCTGGAATCATGACATACGCAAAAACTGCGTTAGCAAAGGGTGGGCGAAGCGCAGTTGCTCTTGGTAGCAACCTCGGCGACTCCCGCGCCACTCTAGAGGCTGCTCTAGAAACGCTGAACCGAACTCCTGGAATTACTCTGCAAGCCCAGTCTAGTTGGTATCAAACGAAGGCTGTAGGGCCACCTCAACCAGATTATTTGAATGGTTGTGCCCTGCTGCACGTTCAGATGAAGCCTCAGCAATTGTTAGAGACGCTGTTGGCAATTGAAGATCGCTTTGGTCGCGTCCGTCAAGGGCGCTGGGGGGCGAGAACACTTGACCTTGATTTATTGCTCTTTGATGATGTGATTTTGGACACTCAGGGTGGGGAGATTCCGCCTCTCCAGTTGCCTCACCCTCGGATGAGAGAAAGAGCGTTCGTGCTGGTGCCTTTAGCGGAAATTGCGCCAGATTGGATCGATCCAGTTTCCGGATGTGCGATCGCGCAACTCGTTCAGGCTGTAGACTGTTCAGAAGTCCGTCGTTTGTAGTTTCCTATGGCACTGGGTCAAGAACCCCCTGAAGTCCTCAAACAACGCTTGTTCTACCAGGGGCGTAAATTTAATTTTGAAGTCAGCCGTCTGCGCCTCCCGAACCAAGTAGAGGGAGACTGGGAATGCATTCGGCATCCTGGTGGTGCGCTTGCTGTTCCTGTAACCTCAGAAGGGAAGTTGATCCTATTGAGGCAGTATCGTTTTGCTGTACAGGGGCGTCTTTTGGAGTTCCCGGCTGGAACGATAGAACCGAATGAAGCTCCAGAGGAGACTATTAAGCGCGAAATTGAAGAAGAAACCGGATATCGCGCTCACAAATGGCAAAATTTAGGTAAGTTTTCCCTTGCTCCCGGTTATTCAGATGAATTTATTTACGCTTTTTTAGCGCAAGATTTAGAACGTTTGGAGATACCTCCCAGTCAAGATGTTGACGAAGATATTGAAACGATTTTGATGACTCCCCAGGAATTAGAGCAAGCAATTCTGGCGGGTGAACCAGTAGATGCTAAATCGATTTCTAGTTTTTTCTTAGCTCGTCCTTTTTTACAATAGTTCGTTAGGTTAAAGTCTGCGACTACACAAAATTAGCCAGTTTAAGTTGGCTAATTTTTTATATTTTAATAGCCAGATATAAGATTATTTCAATTCTCAATTAGGTGCGATACATCAGTAGGGGCATGGCATTGCTATGTCTCTATTGAGCATTAGAACTGCAATATATTCCACCCACCTGAGAAACGCTATATAGGAATCTTGTTTGATTTGTAAGATACCAGCGGTTCAGATCCGCGACTTTAAGGAAGTCGCGGATCTCGCCTTCACGAATCATTGAGGATTGTTATAGCCGTTTAGTTTGCAGTCACTCGCAGGAGTGATACACATGGTGTTGTCACCTTTTAAACTGTCAAACATAAGCAAGTTATTTGAAAAGCAAGGATTGAATGTCTGACCTGATTTTGTTTTGGCACCGCCGCGATTTACGCATTTCGGACAATTTAGGATTAGCTGCTGCACGGCAGCAAAGTCCAAAGGTGGTAGGGGTTTTCTGCTTAGATCCGAATATTTTGAACAGGGATGATGTGGCACCAGCCAGAGTGACTTATATGATTGGCAGTTTGCAGTCACTCCAAGAACGCTACGCGAAGGCTGGTAGCCAGTTGTTGATCCTTCATGAAAATCCGACTCAAGCCATCCCAGCTTTGGCGGCGGCGCTGAATGCGAAGGCTGTATTTTGGAATTGGGATGTCGAGCCTTATTCAAAAGAGCGCGATCGCGCTATCAGCGAAGTCCTGAAAGAAAAGGGTATTTTTGTCCAAAATCACTGGGATCAGCTATTACACGCACCAGAGGAGATTCGCTCAGGTTCTAATCAGCCGTACACGGTTTATACTCCGTTCTGGAGAAATTGGAGTAGTAAACCCAAGGCTAAACCCGCAGCAGAACTCCACAATGCCGAGGGACTCTCACCAGAAGAACAGGAGAAAGCGCAACAAGCTGGTGCGCGTGAACTGCCTACGGCTCAGGATTTAGGATTTATTTGGGAAAATAAACTGGTGAGTGCGCCAGGAGAGAAGGCGGCGCAAGAAAAACTGGCAGCTTTTTGCGATCAAGCGATCGCAGAATATAAAGAACAACGGAATTTTCCAGCAGTTAGCGGCACCTCTCAACTCAGCGCCGCTTTGAAATTTGGCGTAATCGGCATTCGCACCGTTTGGGATGCCACGCTAAAGGTGTTAGAACACAGCCGCAGCGATGAAGAAGACACCCATATCCGCACATGGCAACAAGAACTAGCATGGCGAGAATTCTATCAACACGCGATGTATTGGTTCCCAGAATTAGCCGAGGGTGCCTTCCGGGAAACGCTCAAAAATTTCCCTTATGACAACCATCCAGAACATTTCCAAGCTTGGTGCGAGGGGAGAACCGGCTACCCGATTGTCGATGCAGCAATGCGCCAGATGAATCAAACAGCCTGGATGCACAACCGCTGTCGGATGATTGTTGCCAGTTTTCTCACTAAAGACTTGCTGATCGATCCGCGCTTGGGGGAAAAATACTTCATGCAAAAGCTTTATGACTGGGATCTTTCTGCGAACAATGGCGGCTGGCAGTGGAGTGCTTCTAGCGGGATGGACCCCAAGCCAGTCCGAATTTTTAACCCAGCTTCTCAATCGCAGAAATTCGATCCAGACGGGGAATATATCCGGCAATGGGTGCCAGAACTTAGGTCTGTCAATACAGAATATCTCGTGAGTGGGAAGATACCGGCGAATGAACGCGATCGCTGTAATTATCCCGCCCCGATTGTGGAACACCAGCTACAGCAGCGTCTGTTTAAACAGCGCTATCAGCAGCAAAAAGAAGCACTAGGGGATAAAGATAAAGAGTAAGCGTCTGGTGGACAGTGCCCGCCGGACAAGCGTGCTTTCAATACCCTAAAGTGTCACAATAACCACAGCCAATCCTTCAATCAAGAAGATGATTTGAGTATTCATCTTTAGGGTGGCTGCTGATGTCATCTTCACATGACCGCTCCATCAACATTAAAGTAACGATTAGCAATTCGCAGCCTCAGTTATTGGAAGGACTGGATGTTTGGCTGCGCTTGGGTTTGATTTCTGAGGCTCAGGTTAGCGATTTAAGTCAAAAATACTTGGTTTGTGCGTTGCCACCCGCTGCGGTAACGCCCAAACCAACGCCTGAAGTAACGCCTCAAATTACGATATCTTCTGATTCGCAGTTACTACCAGCTGCTGCTGGTAGGAATGCTTCTCGCCAACATCCCAAAGCGATCCCAGGGGTATGGCAGTCGCTGATGGCAGAACTCAGCGTCCGGTGGCTGCTGTTTTTGGGAGTGTTCATGGTGGTGGTGTCCTCCGGGGTGCTAGCCGCCACTCAATGGGAAAGATTTCCTGCTGCTGGGCAGTATGGGGTTTTATTAGCGTATACCTTGATTTTTTGGCGGGTAAGCGCTTGGGCGAATCGCCAACCCAGTTTGCAATTGACGGCGCAGACGTTGCAAATTGTCACCCTACTGTTAATGCCCGTGAATTTTTGGGCAATGGATAGCTTTGGGTTGTGGCAGAATCCCGTCAATCTGATAGTAGTTGCGATCGCATCCGTTGTCCTGACGGGGATTACTTTCCAATTATTGAAAAATTGGCGCTTGGCTGCTTCTGGACGGCTGAAACTACTAGAAGCGTTGCCAGCATTGAATCTTCTGGGACTCAGTTACCTGCATTGGGGCTGGAATTTGTCAGGATTTCCTGTCATCGCCATTTATCTGGCAATGGTGGGAACGTCCCTCCTCGCGTTCTATCAAGTTCGTCACCGACAGGCTGCGGGGACTATCGAAAAAAAGGGAATCGGGATTGAGTTGCCAGCCGGGGTAGTGATTTATGCCTTGGTGGTGCTGCTGGTACGAGCAATTTTTATTGTCCAAGTACCTGTAACGCAGTTGGGGTTAGCCCTTGGTATCTGCGGCTGGCTGGTGGCGTGGTTATCGCAACAGCAACCCGAAACATCCACCGAATCACTCCCATTGCCGTGGGAGAAAGTTGGCGGTAGTTTGTTGTGCCTCGGTTGGCTGGTTTCGGTAGGAACAACGGTTCCCTGGCAAGCAACAGCAGTTAGCGGATTGGGTTTGTGGTTTTTTTTCAGCCGATTGCAGCGTTTTTGGCTAGAGATTGATCTGGCAGCATTTTTAGGAATTGGCTTACAGACGATTTGGCTGGTTTGGCGGTTAGTTCCAGGTTCCGTGCAAGAATGGGCGATCGCAACTGGCACACAACTGACGGGTTCGGAAACGGTTCCTTGGGCGTTGCTGAGCCTGGTTTTATTTCCCTACGTTGTTTTTATCGTCGGGGTCAGCGATTGGCTGCATCGAGCTTCTAAGACCGATTTAGCCACTTTTGGCGAACAACTGGCACTCACTTGTGGGACAGTACTGAGTCTAATTAGTTTACTAAATCCCACATTGCGATCGCTCAATCTGTTGTTTTCGACTGTGACACTGGCAGTTGTGACACAGCGCCGACTTCCGACCAGGGTCAGTCTGGTGTATTTCACTCACTTGGTGGGGTTGCTGACGCTATTCTCTACAATTGACCGCTTTTTTCCCAATCTGCACCCAGAAGTTTGGGCAAGCATTTTGTTGGCGGTGATGGTTGCCGAATGGACGCTTCACGTCCTACTACCCTCCTCAGTACTTCTGTGGAAGCAAAGTGCTTGGCACATCGGTTTAGGGCTGGCGGGACTCAGTTATCAATTACTGTTAGCGAATGTTTCCTTATTCGGGGACAGTGATGCCTTTAGCCGTCAGCAGTGGGCAATTTTCTGGCTAATTACACCTTTGGCATTAACTGGAGTTGCCAGCCAAACTGCTGGAAAGCAACGCACATTGGCGAGTTGGTTGAGTGTCGCCAGTTTGGGAATGGCACAAATTCTCACATTCGTGCTACCTGGAGGCAGATTCATTAGCTTAGGAATGGCAACTGGGCTGATGTTGGTGAATACGCGCTATTTACGGCATCTGGCGGCAGCCGTCATTACCGTCGGGTTTAGCCTGAGTTTTCTCGGTGTGCTGCTGGGGGATGGCGTGCCTGGAGTGCCGCCCCTTTCGGTACCGGGTTGGTTTTTAGCGGGAGCGATCGCGGTGGTGGGTTTATGGCTTGCCAGAACCTGGCTGATGCGTGGTCATGGGACGTTAGCAGCACTTTATGCACAAGCGGTTGAGGGTTGGGCGATCGCGTTGTGTAGTTTTGAGCTGTTGATGCTAACGCTGCATTCACTTTTTGTCTACCAAGGGGTTGCTTCTCCCGATGGGGAATATTTACTTGCGGTTACGTTGATAATTGGGGCGATCGCTTATCGCAGTTGGCAACAGCCGAATCATTGGGCATTTTATGGACTGGGTTGGGGTTTAGAACTGTTAACAGCCGAGACGTTGGGCTTCTTTGAATACTCGGTGATGAATTTAGCGATCGCAAATATCGTCTTAGGTTTAAGCACGCAGCTTTTGGGAGAAGCATGGCGGCGGCGATCGCAAATCGAAAGTGTTCCGAACAGGTGGCATATCCTGCCGCTACTATACGGCGTGTTGGGGGCACTTCTGCGGCGGGATACTTTTACCAGTTGGACGGGATTGTGTACGCTTGCGATCGCGTTCATTGCGATTGGAGTTGGCAGACGACGGCAGGAACTTAAACCCATCCTCTATTTGGGACTTCTGGGAGTATCCATTTCTGCCTACGAACTTTTGTTCTATCAACTTTTACAAGCATCAGGTGGAGCTTTGGGCGATGGATTCATTGTCATGTCCGCCCTCGGCACCAGCATCATGTATGCCTATCGCCTGCTATTCCCCTGGCTTCTAAATTACTTACACCTTACTGCTGAAGAACTGAAAGTAATTGCCCATCTTCATTGGGCTTGGAGCAGTTGCTTACTCATCGCGGCGATTGGTAATCCCATTGCAGCTAGCCGAATTCTCGGATTAGGAACTGGCTTGTTTTTAATCCGATACGCGATTTTTCAAGGTCGCAGATTTGCCCTTTCTTCCCTCCCAAAAAACAGGGAAAGTTCCCAAGTCCCTTTAAAGACAGAGGAAAATTCAGCACCTTCCTTATTCAGTGAAAGCTGGAGGATTACCATTGCAGAAGTCTGGGTTTACCTAGGTTTATTAGAAGTAGGTGTCATCAGAATATTTTGGCTTTATACAGCCATTGGGCAGTTCTGGGCTGGCCCGTTAGTTCCTTGGAAAGCCCCCATTTCTTGTGTTTGGGCTTATTTTCTGTATATTTTGCCTTGGGAAAAGTGGAGATGGCCTAAAAGACCTTGGCAGCACGCGGCATATATTCTGCCACTGGTGATGATTTGGGAAACTAGAGTAGAAATTCACCCGATTAGCTTGCTGATAACAGCGGCATTTTATATTTTTATTGCCAAATTATCCAATCAAATTCGCTTTACTTATATCAGCCTAGCACTGATTAATTGGGCACTTTTTCGGTGGTTTTTGGAATTACAATTTTTCGATTACTTGTGGTACGTTATGCCGATTGGCTTATCCTGGCTGTATATTGCCCAAGTCGATTCTGGGTTGACGCTACCAAATCGCAAACAGACTCGCCACCTATTTCGTTGCGTAGGTGCTGGGGTAATTTGTGGAGCGGCATTTTTGCTACACCAAGAAACTGGATTGATACCGGGAATTTTGAGTATTTTATTCATTTTTGCTGGATTGGCTTTCCGAGTCCGGGCATTTCTCTACGTTGGTACCGCCACTTTTTTACTGACTGCTTTTTATCAGTTAGTGATTTTTGTTTTCCGTTACTCTTTTTTCAAGTGGGTGATCGGGTTGATAGTCGGTATCAGTTTTATCTCGATTGCTGCTAATTTTGAAACTCGACGCGATCGCTTTATCGCTTTGGTTCGGCACTGGCTGTCGGAATTGGAACAATGGCAATAATTTCCTTTCGTTCAATCCCAAAATGATTAAATTTAGCCCTGCTTTGCTCCCATCCATCAGGTATCTCTTGGCTAACTTAGACATTTGGTAATTGCGTGGCATAATGAAGTATTTGCTTGCCTTATACGATTTGCCCTGTAAATTTACTTGGTTTCAGATGTGAAATCGTCCCTGAGGATAAGCTGCTGGATTGAGGCGCTGCCCTTAGTCAGGGTTGGCGTAAAGCCTGCAATTTAGCAAGATTCAAGAAAACAAAAACAGGAGCGCGAGGCGAACGTGAAGGTTTTGGTTGTTGGCAATGGGGCACGCGAACACGCCCTGGTATGGAAACTGCTGCAATCTCAACGCATTCGGCAGATAGTCTGTGTTCCTGGAAACGGCGGCACAGCTTCTCTGGATCGTTGTCAGAATCTCCCTTTAAGTGTTGATGATTTTGAGGGAATAGCACGATTTGCTCAAGTGAATAACATCTCGCTGGTGGTCGTCGGGCCTGAAGCCCCCCTGGCTTTGGGGATCGCAGATTACTTGCAACGCCAAAATCTCAAGGTATTTGGTCCCACCAAAGCGGGAGCGCAAATTGAGGCGAGTAAGTCTTGGGCAAAGGATTTGATGCGGGAAGCGGGTATCCCAACCGCCAACTCAGAGGTGTTTACAGAGCCAGAAGCTGCAAAAGCTTATGTAGCAGCGCAAGGGGCACCGATTGTTGTTAAAGCCGATGGTTTGGCAGCGGGTAAGGGTGTTACGGTAGCGGCAACGGTGGAAGAGGCATACTCTGCGATCGCAGATTTATTCTCCAGTCGAGTCAAGACTGTAGTAATTGAAGAATACTTAGCGGGTCAGGAAGTCTCGGTTTTGGCGCTGTCGGATGGCTTGACAGTTCGTCAGTTGTTACCTGCTCAGGATCACAAACGCATCGGTGAGGGCGATACAGGGGCAAATACGGGCGGAATGGGAGCCTATTGTCCTGCTCCCATCCTGACACCTGCTTTGAGTGCGCGAGTTCAGAAAGAAATTCTGGAGCCGACTGTTGCCGCTTTAAAAGCGAGGGGCATCGACTACCGGGGTGTCCTTTATGCTGGATTAATGATTACCCCCCAAGGCGATCCGAAAGTTTTGGAATTTAACTGTCGCTTTGGCGATCCGGAAACACAGGCGATCTTGCCTTTACTCGAAACCCCTCTAGAAGACTTACTGGTTGCCTGCGTCGGACAGAAACTTGCCCAACAGCCTCCGATTGCCTGGAAATCAGGCGCTTCCGCCTGTGTCGTTGTAGCGGCGGGGGGTTATCCCGAAAGCTATAAAAAAGGTCACGTCATTACCGGCATTGAGCAAGCCGAGGCAGCAGGAGCGAATGTGTTCCATGCAGGCACTCAGAAGAAGCAGCAACAAGTGGTGACAGAAGGCGGTCGGGTGTTGGGAGTCACCGCCATTGGAGAGGATTTTGATGCAGCGATCGCTCAAGCATACGCGGCGATTAATTGCATTGAGTTTGAGGGGATGTACTACCGACGGGATATTGGTTATCGCGTCCGCACGGCAGGGAAACTTTAGCGTTTAACGTCATGTGCAACTGCAATCCAATCGCTCCTCGTTTCCAAAGCTCTGTAGCCTAAGCTAGAGAGTTTTGGAAAGTTGCACATCACGTAAATCTTTAAATTTCTTCAAAATCTTAGTCAAGCTGCATCCAAAGATACATGAGAGTTCCAGGGGGAACTTGAGAAAATAGAAGTGGATAAATATAATTGAGAAACGTTCAAAAATCCACCTATCCCTGGGAAGAATCCTCTACAATTTTTGATAAATCTCTAATTTTTACCATTTTTAGTGGCAAATTTACCTTGCTGGCTCTATTAAAAACCCTTCGAGAAGTTATTGCCCATTGGTGGTCTGAGTTTACTCTCCAGACGCGCCTGATGGCGGCTGCTACCTTAGTCGTCTCCTTGGTGATGAGCGGTCTGACCTTCTGGGCAGTGAATACAATTCAGCAGGATGCTCGGCTGAATGATACTCGCTTCGGGCGCGACCTGGGTTTGTTGTTGGCGGCGAATGTCGCGCCTCAGATTGCTGAAAAGAATCTGACGGAGGTGGCACGTTTTTCTCACCGCTTCTACAGCAGCACCTCCAGCGTGCGCTATATGCTCTACGCCGACGAAACTGGCAAAATCTATTTTGGAATTCCTTTCTCTGAGTCCGAGGTACAAAACTCGCTGACAATTCAGCGTCGGATTCAATTGCCAGAGGATTACGCTGATAATTCCGACTTACCAATGGTGCGTCAGCACCTAAGTCCGGATGGGGAAGTTACGGATGTCTTTGTTCCCCTGTCGCACGATGGCAAAAATTTAGGGGTTTTGGCAATTGGGATTAACGCCAATCCAACCGTGGTGGCGTCGTCCCATCTGACACGAGATGTCACGATTGCGGTATTTATTTCCATTTGGGTGATGGTGATTTTGGGGGCTGTTTTTAATGCCTTAACCATTACTCAGCCAATTAAAGAACTTCTCGTTGGGGTTAAAAATATTGCCGCTGGCAACTTCAAGCAACGAGTTGACCTGCCACTCGGAGGAGAACTGGGCGAACTGATTTACAGTTTCAACGAGATGGCAGAACGGCTGGAGAGTTATGAAGAGCAAAATATCGAGGAACTGACAGCAGAGAAAGCCAAGCTAGAGACGTTGGTTTCTACGATTGCTGATGGAGCGGTGCTGATAGACACCAACTTTCAGGTGATCTTAGTCAACCCGACAGCGCGACGAATTTTCGGGTGGGATGGCGTTGATGTGGTGGGATCTAATGCTCTGCATTGCTTGCCTTCTCCAGTAAACTTGGAGCTAGCGCGACCCCTGCATCAAATTGTTGCTGGCGAATGCGAAGGGGCAGAGTTTCGGGTGACGCTATTCCAACCGGCGAACCGCACCGTCCGCATTCTCCTAACGACCGTCCTCGACCAGTACCGGGAAACCATCAAGGGAATTGCGATGACGGTACAGGATATTACTCGTGAGGTAGAGCTGAACGAGGCGAAAAGTCATTTTATTAGCAATGTTTCCCACGAATTGAGAACGCCGCTTTTTAACATCAAGTCGTTTATTGAAACGCTCCACGAATACGGCGAAGATTTGACAGAAGAGGAACGTCGGGAATTTTTAGACACTGCGAATCGAGAAACAGACCGCCTGACTCGCCTGGTAAATGACGTTTTGGATTTATCTAGGCTTGAGTCGCACAAGCGCTATCACTTTGAGCCTGTAGATATTGCCCAACCTGTGGAGCAAACGCTGCGGACTTACCAGCTAAACGCCCGCGATAAAGGAATTGAACTCATCCAAGAGATTGAACCGAATTTGCCAGCAGTCTGGGGCAACTATGATTTGTTGCTCCAGGTGTTTGCTAATCTGGTCGGTAATGGACTGAAGTTTACTGAGACAGGCGGACGGGTGGCAATTCGCGCCTATTTGCTGGAGTCGAGGGATGAGCGGAGTCAAGGCGGAGTCTTCCCTTCCGGAGCAGAGGAACGCGGGAAAATTCCTGCAACGAACAATCCCAAATTAGTGCGGATTGAAATTTCTGATACGGGAATCGGCATCGATACAGAAGACCAAGAGGCAATCTTCGATCGTTTTTTCCGAGTAGAAAACCGAGTTCACACCCTTGAAGGAACAGGTTTGGGTTTGTCAATTGTTAGAAATATTATTGAGAAGCATCACACCAGGGTTCACTTGGTTAGCGAGGTCGGCGTGGGTACGACTTTCTGGTTTGACTTGACGGTTTTTCAAGAAGCAGCACCCGTTGAGGAGTTGCCTCTAAAAGAAGCAAAAGAAGCTTCAGGAACCAGTTCGGTTACGGCGAAGGTTGTCTAGATTATTTGCTTGCATAGAAAGCGATCGCTAAACTTACCACAATGAGACCGAATAGCAGCAGCAAAGGCTGGTTTCGCTGACACCAAAGTTGAAGCGAGTGACGCCAGCCGAGACTGTAGTGAGTGGCAGTCATCGGGTGAGATTCTTGAGAGCGATCGCTATACATCGTACATTCTTTGGCGTAAGGACGCTTGGAAAACGTACAGGTATCATCTTCGTGGTAAGTACAGGTATCGCACAGAAATTTCTCCCCCGTTGCTCGATGTAGGGGAATGCCAGGATGACCGTAGGCTTTTAGCTCGGTTCGGCAATAAGGGCAGGTCGTTACCTGGGCATTGACGGGTTGATGGCACTTTGGACAGTTCGGCATGGATAGCAGCACGGTAATTCTAGGTTTCTATCCAGTCAGCAAGTCGCAATCTAAAAAGACCTCTAGATCCAGTTTAAGCTTGGGGAAACTTTCGGATTTGATATTCTGCTAACTGAACGATGGGAAAAGCCTCTCCCATCGCTTGGACAAACTGCTGCTCGATTTCTTCCAGGCGTTCTGATGGAACAGACTTCCACTGTTCCCGCGTCGCCCAGCGAATGACTAAAATGACCTCTGTTGGCTCGTTCGGGTTGAGCCAGACTTCTTTACCCAAAAAACCCGGACAGGTAGTAAGGAAAGCTGTCCAGATTTCGCCATCCTTCTGAATGTATTTTTCCCGCAGTTCGGGGGCGACTCTTACCTGAAGCCACTCAATTACCATGAGCTGGAGTATAAGCTGCTTTGAAGCTGTAAATAGACTCTTCAATCATCCATCAGACAGATTGATTTTGCCACGAGCAAAGTCTGGAAGATAGGCGGCAGTTGTTGAGAGAATGTCACAAAATAGAACTGTAGGCGAAAAATCGGTAAGATTTTAGCACCGCTTTATGATACGTGTTTAGCCGCTCAAAGTCGCGGCGGAGTGACAGGAAGGGAAAATGGATAATAACAACTGGCTTAAGCAGCTACTAATGATGGGTGTGGGGACTACGTCTTTGGTAGCCGACAAAATCCGCGAAGTGAGCGATGAATGGGTCAAGGAAGGCAAAATCAACCCCGAGCAAGCTAAGGGGATGGTAGATGATTTGATGCAGCAGCTCAAGTCAGATCAGGGGAACTTGGAGATCCAGATGCAACGGCAAATGCGGAATATGTTGCAGGATCTGGGGGTTCCTCGCCAGTCGGAAATGGATGAATTGCGGGGACGCATTGACCGGCTCGAACGTCAGGTGCGTGATATGGAAAATAAGCTCTGGCGGTAAGTAAAGCTGATAGGATTGAAAATCTAGTGGGACAATCAATTTTGGATTTTGGATGGGGAATTTTGGATTAAATCGAAAATTCTCTCAATCTAAAATCTAAAGTTTTGAGGTCTTAGAGGTACGGAGAACGGATGAATGAGAGAAATTCTAATCAGCGTTGGGGTAATGTTTACCTGTGTAGTACTCTTGATTTTTGCTCAAGTTACGAGCAGCAATCAAGGAGATGCAAAAGCAGCTGAACTAACCAAAACTGAAACCGCAGTTGTTGCAAAAACTCCCAGTAACGATCCTAGTGCTGATATTACAAGGCTTATAACGATGAATACCAACCCAGGAAGTGATGAAACTGCCAGTGGCGAAGTGAAGACAACGCCTTCTGGTCTTAAGTACACTGAGTTAAAGGAAGGCGAGGGGGCAACTCCTAAAACAGGTCAAAGGGTGGTAGTGCATTACACCGGCACTCTAAAGGATGGCACGAAGTTTGATAGTTCGCGCGATCGCAATTCTCCCTTCGAGTTCAAACTCGGCGTTGGACAAGTCATCAAAGGCTGGGACGAAGGACTCAGCACCATGAAAGTCGGCGGACGCCGCCAGTTAATTATCCCTCCTGAATTGGGATATGGCTCTCGTGGTGCGGGTGGAGTCATTCCTCCCAACGCCACTCTAATTTTCGACGTAGAATTGTTGGACATTAGATAACTAAATCCTCAGTTTTTAGAACCCCGATTTCTCCAAGAAATCGGGGTTGTTTTTCGCATAATCAACAAGAGTATATGTTGAACTTCTTCTTGGTAGGAGAATATACAATTACTTGCTAGGCAAAAATGTAGTATTTAAACAACATCCAGCGTAAATTCAGCGAGCACGATCGGCATTTACGTGACAAAATTCATTAGGAATGCCAAAAAGTGTGAGGAGAGACCGTCTTGAAACTGTTTGGTGCCCCTCTAAAATTTTGCCTCGCGGTGCTAGTTAACGCTTTAGCGATCGCTAGCATTGCCCAAGCAGCAGAATTTCCAACTGTGTCAGAGGAAACCCATCCCTTTGCCCAGGATACTGACGCTCTAGTTGGGGCAGATACCGTTTCTCAGGGAACTGAAGAGACTGATGCGATGGATCGAGTCAGCAACGTGTCGCAGTTGCGAGATGTAGAACCGACGGATTGGGCGTATGAAGCCCTGCGATCGCTTGTTGAACGTTATGGCTGTATTGCAGGATATCCGGATGGCACCTTTCGTGGCAATCGGGCGCTGAGTCGTTATGAATTTGCGGCTGGGATAAATACCTGCTTGCAGCAAATTGAGAAATTGATTGCTGCTAGTTCAGCAGATTTTGTCACCAAAGACGATTTAGGAACCTTACAACGGCTGATTGATGAATTTGGAACGGAACTGACGGCGCTGCGGGGTCGAGTGGATACTTTGGAAGCTCGAACAACCCAACTGGAAGCTCACCAATTTTCTACAACCACTAAATTAGGCGGTGAAATTATCACCTATGCAGGCGATGCTTTTGGTGAGAATGCTAGCGATGTAAATAACGCTACTCTCGGTCATCGGACTCGCATTGATTTTAACACTAGCTTCACTGGAAAAGACCGCTTAAGGACTCGTTTTCAAATCACTAATTTGAGGCAGTTTGACACTGGGGCAACATTTGGTGGCGGGCCAGATCCAGGCTTAACAGGTGAAACTCGATTTACTCCCAGTAGCGTATCTCAAAATAACGAAGCCAGAATTAGCCAGTTAGAGTATCGCTTTCCAGTCGGAGACAAACTCAAAATTTATATTGAAGCGGGTTCAATCGATCCGTCGTATGTAACAGATACAGTTGCTCCTTTTATCGATACCTCTACGGGTTCTATTTCTAATTTTGGTCAAGTCAATCCTGTGTATTTTCCTTTGGGAAATCGAGCAGGGATTGCAGCAAATTATGCCCTTAGCGAAGCCCTCAGTTTAGACGTTGGTTACTTTGGTGAAGACGCTCCTAATGGTCCTAGTAACCCTGGTAGAGATTCAGGTATATTTAATGGTGGTTACAGTGCTTTTGCCCAGTTGGTTTATAGTGGCGATCGCTTGAAACTTGGCTTGCTTTACCTAAACTCTTTTTCTCAAGCTTTTGGTGTCGATACTCTCGCAGGTAGCAACGCTGCCAAAGTCATCGATCTCACCGATCCTGATGGCAATCCTGTGGTTGGTAATGGTTATGGCGCACAAGTTAATTACCGATTTAGTCCCCGCTTTGAACTCGGTGGCTGGGTGGGTTACACTGCCGCCCGCGCTCTTGGTAATATCAAGGGGGATGCAGATGTCTGGAATTATGCGGTAACGCTGGCTTTCCCTGATTTGGGCAAAAAGGGAAATTTAGGTGGCATTGTGTTAGGGATGCAACCAAAGTTAACAGGGACTAGCAATCGTGCTTTAGCAGAGGCGATTGGTTTACCTCCCGGACAAAGAAGCGATCGCGATACCGGATATCACATCGAAGCTTTCTACAAATATCAATTAACCGAAAATATTTCGATTACTCCTGGTTTCTTTTGGCTAACAGCACCTAACCATGATGAGCGAAATCCCGATGCTGTGATTGGTGTGGTGAGAACGAGTTTCGTCTTTTAGAATCAAACAAACCTAACCTGCTGACTTTCTCCTCTTAGGAGAGGGTTAGAGGGAGGTGAAGAGGGTTTGGAGTAAGGTTAACAAACTTATGTTTTTTTATGAGCTTATTTATCATAAAAATTTTGAAAATGTCACTTTATGTAAGCAAAATATCATCCTTAAGATAGTAGAAATGGTCTTGTGGTTTGAGTGTTAAATATTCATACGTCAAGACATTAAGGACTTACTAGCCATGCCAAAAAGGAAATGGCTTTTTGCCATCCTATTTTCTATTGCATTATCGATAAGTTTACTTTTTGGAGGGTGGAGAAGCGATCGCGTCTTTGCACAATCGCCACAATATCAAGGTAAAAAATTTGTGATGGTCACGTCAGCGGACTATCCACCTTATGAATTTCGAGATACGGCTAGCGGTAGCGCTGATATTGTAGGTTTCGACGTAGACATTGCCAACTATATTGCTAAAGAGCTAGGGTTTCAACTTGAGATTAAAGATACAGATTTTAGCGGCATAATTCCGGCTGTGCAATCCGGTCGGGCTGACTTTGCGATGGCTGGGATGACACCGACAGCAGAACGGAGAAAAAATGTTGATTTTTCCGGTATTTACTATGAAGCTAAAAATACAATTGTCGCTAGAAAAGGTAGTAACCTAACTACACCTGAAAGTTTAGCGGGAAAAAAAGTCGGCGTTCAGTTGGGTTCAACTCAAGAAAAAGCTGCTAAAGAAATAAAGGGCACAAATTTGGTAGCCCTTAATAAGACTGGTGAAATTATCCAAGAAGTTAAATCAAATCGTATCGATGCTGCAATCATCGAAGATACCATTGCCAAAGGTTTTATTGCCAACAACCCAGATTTGGAATTTAATACGGTTCCGAATACCGGGGAAGCAGGGAGCGCGATCGCTTTCGCCAAAGGTTCGCCTCTAGTCAATGACTTCAACCGCGTTCTGGCAGAAATGAAACAGAACGGTGAAATAGAAAGGTTGGTGACAAAGTGGTTTGAAAATAATGGAAAAACTGAAACTCCCGCCAGCAGTTCCAGCTTGGCTTTTGCTAAGATAACGCCTCGGATTCCTTTTATTCTAAAAGGAATATTAGTAACTCTCCAATTCACTGCTATCTCAGCAATTTTGGGCTTCATTTGGGGGACAATCCTCTCTTTATTTAAGATTTCTACCTTTAAGCCACTGGTTTGGTTTGCAACAGCCTACACCTCTATCTTTCGAGGGACGCCGCTACTATTGCAAATCGCTTTAGTTTATTACGCAACGCCTCAATTGATTGGGTACAATATTCCGGCATTATTAGCCGGTGTCATTACTTTTACTCTCAACTCAGGCGCTTACATTTCTGAAACAATTCGCGGCGGTATTCTTGCCGTTGATAAAGGGCAACAGGAAGCTGCTTTGTCTTTAGGAGTTCCCTACAGACCGATGATGCTGGATATTATCTTGCCACAGGCGATAAAAAATATTTTGCCAGCATTAGTAAATGAGAGTATTGCACTACTGAAAGACTCAGCATTAGTCTCTACAATTGGGGTAACTGACTTGTTACGCCGCGCCCAAATTGTGGGGGCAGAACAATATATTTACTTTGAACCTTTGCTATTTGCAGGTGCAATTTACTATTTAATGGTCATGAGTTTAACATGGGGGGGTTATGTACTCGAACGAAGATTACAACGCAGCAGTTAAGGTTGAAGATTTGCATAAATCTTTTGGAAATCTGAAGGTTTTGCAAGGAATTTCGACTGAGATTAGACACGGGGAAGTTGTGGCAGTGATTGGCCCTTCGGGTTCTGGTAAGTCCACTTTCTTGAGGTGCATGAATTTACTGGAAGTGCCAACTTCGGGTAGGATTTATATACAAGGAGCAGACATCACCTCACGAAAAACCGACATTATGAAGGTTCGGCAAAATGTCGGGATGGTGTTTCAACATTTCCATTTATTTCCTCACAAAACCGTCCTTTCTAATGTGACGTATGCGCCTAAAAAGGTAAAGGGCATTTCTTCGGAAGAGGCGCGGCGAGAAGGAATGGAACTGCTGAATAAAGTAGGTTTATCAGAAAAGGCTGATGTTTATCCTTCTAAGCTGTCAGGAGGACAAAAGCAGCGGGTAGCGATCGCGCGTTCCTTGGCAATGAAGCCAGATATCATGTTGTTTGACGAACCGACCTCGGCACTCGACCCGGAAATGGTGAAAGAGGTGCTAGAGGTGATGAAAGACCTCACCAAAACTGGTATCACAATGGCAATTGTCACCCATGAAATGGGGTTCGCGCGAGAAGTTGCCGACCGCATTTTGTTTCTTGATGGTGGAAAACTGGCTGAAGATTCACCGCCTAGTAAGTTCTTTACAAATCCAGACTGCGATCGCGCTAAGCAATTCTTGGATAAAATCTTGTAAGAGATAATCGTTAGAGGCTGCATTCTTTCTGTATACACTTGGGCTAATCTACCACGCTCCTCAGAAATTTAGGCAGCCTCGTTCGCTCATTTGAGTAATAAACCAGTTAGTTTTTAAGCAATTGTTTTAGTTTCTGCCGTAGTTTTGCTGTTGTTTCTACTGTCTCTTCGTCTATCACCCCCTTATTTACCCAAAGTCGATTGAAAAACTTCTGTATTTTTATATGGATAAGTAACTTAAATTACAAATACTAGTCTTGAAAATATATTTTTAACTAAATACTTCTGCTTCGATTACTCTTCATTTATCCTGAAATTAGTAGATACAAATTGACAGCGTTCTAAATATATCTTAGCAACTTTATCCATCGGGTTATACCATAAGCAATCTTGAAATAGTTGTGCAGCTTCATGAAGTTTTTGATTTTTGTAAAATAACAAAGCTTTTTCAAATATTGTTTTTGCGCTTAATTTACCATCTTTTAATTCCGCTAAATCCCCATCGAATACTTCATAAACTGTTACTTCTTCGGATTTACCTTTTATTTTCACCCGATCGATAATGCGGATGAAGTAATCAGATGAATTTTGTAATTGTAAAAAAGTCTGATGACTGATTAATAATGACACTCCATAATCTTTCGTCAATCCTTCAATACGGGAGGCTAAGTTGACAGCATCGCTAATGACAGTGCCCTGCATCCGGTTATTTCCTCCCACCGTACCCAGCATCAAAGAACCCGTATTGATGCCAATTCCGATTTGAATTGGATGATAACCAGTTTGGGCGCGATGCTGATTATACTCGGCAAGATTATGTAGCATTGTAATGGCTGCTTTAATCGCATCATCTGCACTACCACTAAACAGCGCCATAATCCCATCACCGATATATTTATCAATGAAGCCGTTATTCTCAGTAATAGCAGGCTCCATGCGGCTCAAAAAGGCATTAATAAATTGAAAATTGTCTGACGGCGTCATTTTTTCTGATAGTGCAGTAAAGTCTCGAATGTCGGCAAATAATACCGACATTTCCTGCTGCACTTGGTCGCCTAATGTGACATCAATAATGCTTTGTTTCTTCAAAAACTGAAGAAATTCACGGGGTACAAACCGCTCGTAAGCAGTGTTAAGTTGATAAAGTTGATCGATTAACTGAATTCGCTCTGCTTCTGCCTTCTTGCGTCGCGTGATATCTTGAAAGGCAGCGATCGCGTAGACAATTTCGCCCTTCTCATCAAAAATTGGCGTTGCCCACACCTCTATCGGGATAATCTTGTCTGCTTGGCGAACCTCCATATCATCAACAGTCGAGCAGGAGCCACTCAACGCCAGCGCTAGGGGCTGTTGGGCATTCGGGTACAACCGATCTGTCCCTGCCACATAAGCTTGATAAAGTTCTGGCAGGTGAGCGGTGGTGTCTTCCGGGGCGATGCCCTTGCCGAGAAGCCGCTGTGCTGTATGATTGGCGTAGTAGGGTTTGCCGCTCGCATCAATCACGAAAACACCTACCGGCACGGCTTCTAGAAATTGAGCCAACCTTCTCTCGCTGGCACGTACTGCCTCCTCTGCTTTGTGATGCAACTCAGCTTCCACCCTATCGGAATGTTCCGTAGTCGTCTCCAGCAAAATTTCCAAATCGATCTTATCTCTAGTAACAATTGTCAAAAGAGACTGGAGCGCTGCTTGACTCGCTTGTAGTGCTTGTTCGGTGCGCTGGCGTTCGGCAATTTCGGCTTGTAGCTGTTGATTGGACTGATGCAGCTGAGCTTCAACCATATCGGAGTGTTCTGTCGTCGTCTCCAGCAAGATTTCCAAATCAACTTTTTTGTTTTTTAAGTCTTCCAATTCCCGTCGCAGATTTGCGATTTCTAAAAATAGCTGTTCCCTTGAGGGTTGTTCTTCTTGCATCGCCTTAGGATTTGCACTTCGACGAAAATGAACTTATCTAGTTTTCAGTGCCAGTATCTTAGCCTTGTAGGAGTTTTTATGCCAATTCCAGCTGTAAAGAAGGCATTAGCCGCTGCAAATTTTTCAACGACTTACTTTGCCAGGGGATATTCTTAGAGCCTTGTACAATCATCTGCATACTTTCTTTTTGACGCACATTGATGACAAATTTCGACAGAACATTGATTCCCGAACTATTCAAAAATTCTAGTTCCCGCAAATTCAAGGTAATTTTTGGTGGCTCTGAATCTACTAGCTCGTTAAGTAACTTTACGATTGGTGCATATTCTTCCATTCCGCTAAGTCGAAGCGAACCCTGAAAGATCGCTGTTTCAGTAACCGAGTCGTACCAAATGCTGTAATCTTCGGTCTTAATTTCCATTACGCATCAACTCCTTGCATATTCTGAACAACTCGGTAAGCTATACTGCCAACTGCACCATTGTGGTCACGGCGATCGCTTCCGGCTCCGACTCTTTTTGGATAGTCTCAAACTTCCAACCTAGCTTAGCCTGATAATCGTTCATCATTGTCAAAAAGCCTAGCCCAGATTCGCTCTCGCTCTCGTCTTCTGCATTTTTTTCTAGCTGGCGAAGATAGAACTCGCTCGGATCGCAGGTGGTTAACTCTGTGATAAATGCCTGAAACTTAGCGATCGCGCTTGGATTGATATTGTTCGTACCGAGGAATACCAGGCGATCGTTATGCATTTGCAGCCGAATACTAATAGGTTGCACTGATATATCATCGTTAAATTTCATCGCATTCTCTAGCAACTCATTGGCGATAAAACTAACAGCACTTTTGATCTCTGCTTTTGGGTCTGTTTCGGTCGTATTTTTATTACCAGGAAAGAAAGTTGCAAAATAGTCAGCCATAAAATCAGCCGATAAACCATTATTGCGCCAGCGTTGCTTTAGGGGGATGGAGGTAGGCGAAAATACAATTGTTAAGCCTTCCTGACTGCTTGGAAGCTCGTCCCTGAAGTCTCCGAATATTTGAATCATATCAATTTGGTAGTTGGTAATTGGTAATTGGTAATTTTTTTGAGTTTTAAGTTTTGAACTAAAGTGGTTAGTACTCTCGCGTACAATACATTCTGCTTCTTGCTTCTTAAGTGCCTTTCCGAAAAGCGAAGAAAGGGAATATTAAACTCCTCCCTACTTTTCGGGCAGCGGCAGATGTGAGATTAAACCGTACTGCATCTAAACGAAAATTGCTATAAATAAGTTCTTCTAACTCAACACTCAGGCTCAATTACGCATTTTTGCTTGAACAGCGCGAAGATGATTTGCTTGTACATTGGCTCATTGATTTGCCTGTGTAGAGCTAATCGGAATCTCAATGTAGAATTCTGTGCCTTGTCCTGGCTCAGAGATACATTTAAGCTGTCCCCCATGTTTTTCTACGACAATTTGATGACTGATAGATAGACCCAATCCGGTACCTTTGCCAACTTGCTTAGTTGTAAACAAAGGTTTAAATAACTGTTGCTTTGCCTCTTCTGAAATCCCAACTCCATTATCTGCAATCCGAATCACAATATGAGAAAAATTAAGTCCCAACCATGAAGGATTAGCCAATCCGTTTTCTATCATTGTTCCTCCCTCTTTTATTTCAGTGCGAATCCAAATGGTAGGTACGGGTTTTTGATTGTTAGTGAAAACTAACCTTTCCGATGCCATTGCTTCTTCTAGCGCATCAATGGCATTGGCAATGATATTCATAAATACTTGATTGAGCTGTCCAGCATAGCACTCTATAAGCGGGAGATTTTCATATTCTTTAATTAGTTTAATTTGTGGGCGATTTCCGTTAGAATTTAGGCGATGCTTCAAAATTAGTAGGGTGCTATCAATCCCATCATGAATATTAAAAAGTGTCTTTTTGGATGTATCGGCACGAGAGAAAGTTCTCAGAGACACGCTAATTTGATGGATACGGTCTATTCCTATTTTCAGAGAAGAAAGTATTTTAGGGAGGTCTTCGGCTAAAAAGTCAATATCAATATCTTGTATTTCTGATTGAATTTCCGGTGCTGGAATTGAAGAGTGGGTTTGGTAAAGTTTTAACAACCTAAGCAAATCGCAGGTGTAGTCGTAGACATAAGTGAGATTGCCAGATAAAAAATTAACTGGATTATTGATTTCGTGGGCAATTCCTGCGACTAATTGACCAAGAGAAGACATTTTTTCACTTTGTATTAATTGAACTTGAGCTTGCTGCAAATCGCGCAGCGATCGCGCTAATTGTTGAGCTTTTTCTCGTTCTCGCGCTTCGCTTGCCCTTAGAGATTGCTCAATCTGCTTGCGCTCGGTAATATCAATAATGGTTCCCTCGTAATAGAGTAAGGTGCCGTTGGCATCACAAATCGCGCGGGTATTCTCGGAAACCCAGATGATGCTGCCATCTTGTTGATAAATTTGATACTCGAATCCTTTAACTTCATCCTGTTTAGTTAATAAAGCTAAGAGGTTCTTGCGGCATTTCGGGTCAACATAAACTTGATCTTTGATTTCTGGAATGCTACTCATCATCTCCTCAGGAGACTCATAGCCGTAAATTTTTGCTAGTGCCGGATTGACACAAATGTAGTGTCCGTCTAATGTAATCTGGAAAATTCCCTCAATGGCATTTTCAAAGATACTGCGATACCTCGTTTCCGCTTGTTGCAGCGCTTCTGCGGATCGCTTGCGCTCGGTGGTGTCTTGAAAGGCAGCAATCGCATAAGCAATATCGCCCCGGTCATCAAAAATGGGGGACGCCCACACCTCTATGGGAATTATTTTGTCTGTTTGATAAATCTCCGTATCGTCAACGGTTACTTTTTCGCCTCTCAACGCTCGTATAATCGGCAGGCGATCGCTGGGGTACAATTGCTCTGTGCCTGCGAGATAAAGTTGATAAGTCTCTGGCAATTCCTCGACAGTGGCTTCTGACATAATGCCTTTGCCTAGGATTTGCTGTGCCGTCTGATTGGCGTAGTAAGATTTACCGCTAGCATCAACCACGAAGACGCCCACTGGCAGGGCTTCTAGAAATTGCGCCAGCCTGCGATCGCTTTGTTTTCCCGCCTCCACTGCCTTGTCATACAACTGCGCTGCAACCGTATCCGAGTGTTCGGTAGTATTCTCCAGCAAGATTTCCAAGTCAACTTTTTCTCTTTTCAAGTCTTCCAATTCTTGGGACAAGCTTTCTATCTTCAAAAAGAGCTGTTCTGTTAATGATTTTTCTTCCTCAATTGCCATAAATTTTTATCTTTGCCAAAAAATGGATTACCCTAGCAAGGGATATTTTTAGAGTTTTGTATCACTATTTAAATATTCCCTTTCTTAGGGGCTTTTGTAACAAACTTTACAGAACATTTACTTACAAACTGGTTAAAACTTCTCGCTCCAGCAATTTGAGTTTGAGAGCGGCAGCAAACTCACGAAAGATAAAGTGCAAGTTCTATACAAACAGCGCAGACTACAGCCTTTGGTGTGAAGGCAATGCAAGCTGTTTTGCATCTACAACAGATAAAAAGTCAAACTCGGCTTATTTCTGTTTAAGAATCAGCAAAGTGATGTCATCGTAAATTTTTTGCTCACCGATATGCCGTCGCAGATCCTCAATCACAGCTTGTTTAATTTCCTCAACGGTCTGTTGGCAGCTGCGGCTGACTATGTCGCACAGCCGATCTAACCCGTATTGCACCTTGAATCTATTTTCGGCTTCAGTAATGCCATCGGTGTACAGCACCACGACGTCCCCTGAGTGCAATTGCAACTGAATCTGGGCAACGAAATTGGTAATGTCTGCTTCTAGCCCAATCGGGAAGCCTAAATCAACCGTGTCTATCCGTTCCACCTGACCGCCGGAACGCACGACAATCATTTCTTCATGTTGCCCCGTCAGGCGCAGCGTTCCCGCTTGGTAGTCCAGTAAGGAAAGGCTGAGATTTTTATCGGAACTCATCCGCTGCACATTGTGATAAATGGTTCGGTTGAGTACGTCTAAGAATTTTTTGGGGTCGGTTTCTTTGTTTTCCAGTAGCGTCCGGACTGCTGTCTGCACCATGATCGTTAAGACGCCGCTTTCAAGCCCGTGTCCGGTGACATCGCCGATCCCAATTTTGACTGTATCCTCATAATTGAGTACATCGTAGTAGTCGCCGCCTACCTCTTCGGCAGGTTCCATAAAGCTGGCAATCTCCAGTCCAGGAAGCGATTCAAGTTCTTGCTGTTTAGGCAATAGCATCTGTTGCAGTCGGCGCGTTACGGCTAACTCAGCGCTCATGCGGATATTGTCGGCTTGAAGACGCTCGTTGAGGGCAAGAATCTCGGCGTTGGCGTGAGCGAGTTCGCTGGTGCGTTCGTCAACTTTTTGTTCCAAAGTGTGGCTGTAATTCCGCACCGCCTCCTCAGCTTGCTGGCGCTCGGTAATATCGCGCACCAGTACTACATACTCTTGAAAGTCCTGATTGAAACGGTTAGAGACGGCTGCCTCAACGATGGTGGGATGTTCGGGCGTTTTTAGGGTATGTTCGCTCCGACTCGACCAATTATCTGGTTGACCTGCCAAGGCGGGAAATATCTGGTTGAGACGACATCCTAGGAGATTGGGAGCGATCGCTTTTAATAGTTGCTCGGCGGCTGGGTTGGCTTGCCGAATAACGCCCTTTTCATCGACGACGAGAATCCCGTCAATGGCAATATTAAACAAATGCTCAGACTGTTCTCTGGCTTCGACAATTGCCATGACTTGGGGCAAACTTGTCCAGCAAGCGATCGCTACCCCAACAAAGGCAGCGATCAGCAGCATCACCACATAGAGATTGTTGCCATTCTGACCCAGGTCTACTGTCCCGATTCTGGCTCTAAACATCCAGCTAATCGTGGCAGCGCTACAGATCAGTAAGATCAGGATGACTACCTGAAACCCTACAAAATCGGATATTTTAGTTTGCGATCGCCCTCGGTAATGCTGAATCCACCAAGCAGCATGAAAGGGTGCCCACCGGATGCGGCGTATCACCCGATCTGCTGCCAAAATCCCTAGAGGAAATAGCAACCCAATCAAGAAGTCTTTCCAACCCCAAGCTAAACCCCCAACCACTAAGACAACGACTTCCAGCAAAAAGAAGACCCCCGACCACCAAGGCAGAAATACCTCCGGTCTCTTTCGGCGCAGCCACAGTGCTAAATGTACCGACATGATAGACACAAACCAGCCGGTGTTACTCACCACCGCAATCCGGGCGACATCTCCCCAAGCTAGACAAATGAAAGTGAACAATAACGTCAGCACCAAAGCGGGACCGAATACACCCCGTCGGGACACCACAGCGAACACGGGAGATAAATGTCCGTCTGTAGCAAGTTGGTACAGCATCCGGGGACAGTTGGAAAGCACCGTCGCGCAACTCAGAAGCGACCCAGCAGCAAGAAAAAAGGTAACGATGATCGCTGCCGACTGCCCCCAAAAAGGCGTAGAAACTGCTAACAAATTTAAGAAAGTGTCACTACCCAAACCTGGGTCGGTTGCTAAGCGCATCAGTACCCAGGAACCCCCCAGAAAGATAGGCGGCATGATCCAACAGGAGATACTTAGAAACCGCAACGTTTCATCAGGGCGTCGGCTATCAGCAACAAATGCAGACGCAGATTCACAAGCGTAGGTCGTGTAGGTGACGAAGAATAACCACTTCGCCCAATCCACAAAAGAGGGAGGCGACCAACTGGATGGGAAAAACCCAGGACTTGCTGGGGAAATGGCTAACCAGCCGATGCCAAATAGACAAAAAGCGAGTAAAAGTCCAATTGCCGGGATAACAAAAAACAAGTGCAGGATACTTAAAGCGCGGGTGCCGCTAAACGCCAAAATAAACGCGATCAGCGTCAAGCCAATTTTCACAAGAGTATCGGGACAAGCAATTCCTAAAGGCTCCAGGTTTACCTTAATGAGTTCTGTAAGGACAACCACGTTAATCGCCAGCGTCGAAACCCAGCTGAAAAAGTAACCAACTGCCGCGTAACGGGCTAACCCCGGATAGTGCTTTAGCAATCGGGTGGTATAGTTGGGCGTTCCTCCGGCTACGTCAGGAAAATGCCTGCCTAAGCGTTTTACTTGCAGGTTTAGCAAGATGCCAAGGATCGTTCCTGGCAACCAGACAAAAATAGCCCCCGTACCGAGAGCAATGTGCAGTACGGGGGCTATGGCAGGCCAAGAGATATGAGCCGTTACACCAAAGCCCCACGTTTCCAGAGAGCTAAGACTGCGGGGTAAGCGCGGGGCTGAGTACTGATTCGGAGGCGCAGAGTCTATGATTGTCGGCAATGGTGTTGAGGTCATCAGGTTTATTCGGATTTTTGTCTCAATTTATTTTTAAAGCTTGACAATGAGAGCGATCGCGCTATTGAGATTTCCAGGACATTAATTGCAGTAAGATACTTTTTTTAATTTATATGTCGAACTATTCCTATTGGAGTCCTGGCATGATGTCATCGTAAATTATGCGCTCTGCAAATCATCGCAGGTTTTCAACACAACGCTGTTCTCGCCAGTATTGCATCCTAGACCTGTTTTCGGCTTCGGTAATTTCATCGGTTATCCTAATTTATTTTCTCTAGAAATACTTGCCTATCTATTCATCGTTGATTGTTATTGGAGAAGTCGTGATAAAACCTAAGCTGAAAGCTATAAACTAAAATCAAATCTTTGAATTTGATACTAATAGAAAGTTTACTTATTAAGTGATTCATATCCTTTCGCTTTATATCTCCAGCCGCAACCCTAATCGAGTATTAGTAAGGGTTCTGCTATGTAGCATCACCACAGAAAGTAGTATTCGTTTGATTTGATAACTACGTTTTTTTTGAGAATTTACACTTTGTAGAGATGCTTTCTAGAAAAGATTTTTACAAAGTGTTAAATTCTTGGAATAAGCGATTTAAGGAGCGCCCGACGGTTCGACTGGACGGATAATTGCTGGGGTAGCGGATTCTTCGGGTTGAAAGATTGCCTGAAGTGCTTCTTCTAGAGTTTCTGCCATAACGATACGGTTTTCGTAAGCGACAATCACTCTCACTAATGTTGGTAGACTATTTTGTTCTGCTTCTAGATAAAGAGGTTCGACGTAGAGAAGCGATCGCTCAATTGGAATTACTAACAAATTACCTTGTATTGCCCTGGAACCCTGCCGATTCCATAGAGAAATCTGTTGAGAAATAACCGGATCTTGGTTGATTAAAGCTTCGATTTGCTCTGGGCCATAGACCAACTCCTGTTTGGGAAACCGATAAAGCAACAGCTTGCCGTAATTCTCCCCATCGGAACGCGCTGCTAACCAGGCAATTAAATTGTTACGTTGGGTGGGTGTAAAAGGAAGCAGCAGAATAAATTCTTCCTCCTGGGCAGTTGGCAGTCTTGTGATTAGGTAGTAGGGTTCTACGGGTCGCGGTTCGCTGCCATAAATCTCAGTCGGAACCTGCCACTGGTCTTCCCGGTTATAGAACACCTGGGGGTCGGTCATGTGATAAGTCCGCAACCGTTCCGACTGAATGCTGAAAAAGTCCACTGGATAGCGGAGATGACTCCGCAGGGAAGTGGGCATTGCATTTAATGGTTTTACCAGGTCGGGAAAGATAGCAGTCCAGGAGTTAATAATCGGGTCTTGGGGGTCGGCAACGTAAAAATTAACCGAACCGTTATAGGCATCGATGACGACTTTGACAGAGTTGCGGATGTAATTAAATTGGTTTTCTCCAGGATCGGAGTAAGGATAGCGATCGCTTGTTGTATAAGCGTCAATAATCCAGTAAAGGTAATTTTGCTCCTTCGATACATCGGTCTTGGCAACCACTAAGTAGGGGTCGCTATCGAACTGCAAGAAAGGCGCGATCTTCTGAACTCGCTGTGCAATATTGCGACGAAACAACAGCTTGGTTTGCGGTGTGAAATTCCGCGTAAACATCATCTGCCAGTCTTTCAAATACTCGGCAAATAAAAGACGACGCCACCACGAACCGATGGAGACGCCGCCAGTACCATCGTAAGTGTTATAAACATTCTCGTTGCCACTGGGATAATCTAACTCTTCGACTGTCGTTGGCGTCATCACATAAGTATTCGTGAGTTCGCCGTAGTAAATCCGGGGTATCCCAATCGGAATGCTGACTCGAATGCGTTCGCTGGATACATTTAAGGCATTGTTATCACCAGAATCTGCACTCGTTCCAATATCTTTAACAAAGTAATCTGGCAACCCACCTGCGCCAACTGTATTCACAGGGCTGAGGGTAAAGCCATAACCGTGAGTGTAAACTAAATGTTTATTAACCCAAGTTTGAGCTTCTTGGGGAACGGCATTGTAATCTAATTCTCTTGCTGCCAGAATCACCTGTCGTTTTTCTGTCCCATCGCTTTGTGCAGATGCTTCTAGTTTCAAAGTATATCGATCGATATCGGCGTCAGGAAATTTGTAGTAAAGCCGAATCTGTTGCAGTTGGCGATTTGTTTGTAATAAGGGACGTGTATCCCAAAGGCGAATATTGCGAATCGTCAGTTCATTTTGCTGGAGGTCTACGGCAGTAAGATTTGCTTGAGGGTCGAAGGTTTGAACGTCAATATTCTCTAAATTAAATGCTTCCCTCGTATAGGCAATACTGTGTTCAATATAGGTTCTTTCTCGCACCAACTCATTGGGTTGAACAATGAGGCGTTGCACTGCGACAGGTAAGCCAATTAAAAATAAAAAATTGAAAATTGAAAATCCCAACAAACCAATTTTTAATTTAAAAGTTTTAATTTTTAATTGAATTGTCTGCCAAAACAAAAGCAACGCGATCGCTAGTAAAAATACGCTCAATCCGGTATACAGTGGCAATCGCACGGTGACATCGGTGTAACTGGCACCATAAGTAACGCTGGTGGTGGAATACAACAATTGATACCGCAATAACCAATAACCGAGAGCCAAAGCAGCACATAGGCAACCGCTGAGTCCGTACAAATGGCGCATCTGGGATTTGGAAAACCCTAAAAATCTTCCCTCACTAAAACTATCTCCAGATAGCAAATATATTAGAGTGACTGCTGCAAAACCATACAAAAATAGTCCAAAAAGCCAAAATTCTAGTAACTCCCAAACAGGCAACTGAAATACATAAAAGCTGATATCTCGTCCAAATAAGGGGTCAACACTGTTAAAACTGGTGGGATGAAAATACTGTAAAATTCTCGCCCAGTGGCTTGATAGCACCAGTCCAAAAAATAAACTGAGGACAAGCGCGATCGCTGTTAACAAAAACTGCGGATAAATCAACACCAGAGCCGCCGATACCAACACCACGACAACCTGCCAGATGCTAGAGAGCATCTTTCTACCCATCTGCCAGATCAAGTCAGGCTGAAACCAAACTGGCAACAGAGGAGATACACTTGGCAACCCGACCTTAGAATGCCAATAACTCGTGGCTATTTGACTGTAGTGCAGCAGCATCAACCCGATCGCTAAACTAAGTACTCCTAGCAAAGGCAAAAGCGATCGCAATTTCAGTACTGAGGACTGAGGACGGATCGAAGAAAAAGATTCTCTCTGGTACTCTTCACTTAAGACTTTATCTCCCCTAACTCCCGCGCTAACGCGCTGCTTCGCTAGAAAAAAGGGAGAATCAACCTCCCCCTTTTTAAACCCTGTGGGGGGGATCTCTTTAGAATACTTAAGACGATGGGCAAGATATAGATTACCTAGTAAAAAGCCAGCGGTGACAATAAATGCGATCGCCCCCAACCCCGCCTGAGTGCTTACCCTGAGAAGAAACGCCGGTAGATATCCGACTTCCTGGAACCAAAAAACATCTGCTACTAGGTAAGCGACTAGATCGAAGGCTAGCCACAGTCCTAGTAGCAGTAAAAGTCCTGGAAAAATTCGATTCATTATTCATTGTTCGTTGTTCGTTGTTCATTGTTCATAGAAGTTTGCCATGAACCCTGAACGATGAACCCCGAACGATTAACTAAATTGTTCGCCTATATCCAGGTTAAACAGAGTTTGGAGTGCCTGCATCGCTTTGCGTCTGGCTTCGATATCCTGCTGCGATCGCAGTTGTACCATCGGATCGTGCAGAATTTTATTGACAATTCCGCGCGTTAGTGCCTCGATAACTTCTTGATGTCTTTCGGCAAATTCTGTACCCAAGCGAGACAAAGCTTTTTCTAACTCTTGGGTGCGAATCGTTTCCATTTTATCGCGCAGGCAGCTGATGGTAGGAACGGTTTCCAGCGATCGCCACCAGAGATCAAAGGCTTCCACCTCTTCTTCTAGCAATTCCTGGGCTTCCATTGCCATCTTGCGGCGGCTTTCGTGATTCTGAGCCACCACTGCCTTTAAGTCATCGACATTAAACGCCTGCACGTTGTCCAGATCGTTAACATCCCCATCCACATTACGCGGCACGGAAATATCAAAGATCATCAAACCTCGGTGCGCTTCCAGGTGAATTTCCAGTTTCGATCGATTTAACAGGGGTTCTGTGGAAGAGGTACTGGTAAACACTAAATCCGAGGAAGCGATCGCTGACATCATTTCTGACAGTGGATACAGTTGCAACTGTGCCTCTGGGAACTGATTCGCCAATTCCTGTGCCCGTTGCATAGAACGGTTCAACACCGAGATGTGAACCGCTCCTTTTGCTAGTAAATGTTGCACTAACAGCCGGGACATTTTCCCCGCACCTAGAATCATTACTCGGCAAGCTGCCAAGTTCTGGGCTTTGATCTGGGCTAACTCTACCGCTGCTGAACTGATGGAGACAGCACCTGTACCGATACTGGTTTCCGTCCGAACTCGCTTTCCAGCAGTCAGTGCTTGCTTGAACAACCGATTCAGGATGCTACCAATGCCCTTGTATTGCTGTCCCAGTTTGTGAGTATGTTTCACTTGCGCCAGGATTTGCCCTTCCCCCAGCACCAAACTATCTAAACCTGCTGACACTCGCATCAAGTGCATGACTGCATCTTCATGCAACAAAACAAACAAGTGTTGCCGCAGTTGATGGAGGGGAAATTTGCTGTGTTCGGAAAGAAATTGGGTGACTTCCCGAACGCCCTGTTCGGTTTCATGAGCAACGATGTAAATTTCCAGGCGGTTGCAGGTGCTAAGAATCGCGACTTCTGCAATGTGGGGGTAGCTCATGAGGGCAAGAGTTGCACCTTCACACGCTGGCTCTGGAATACTTAATTTTTCCCGAATCTCAACCGGCGCTGTTTTATGGCTAAGACCTACGACTGCAATATTCATTTGCTAATTGCTAATTACTAATTGCTTATTGGGTTGATGGTTAAAAGATTAGAAGATTGAAGATTGAAGGGTGAAGATTGAAGGTTGAAAGTTAACCTGCACGACCTTCAACCTGCAACCTACAACCTGCAACCCGATTTCCGATTATCCGCAGACTACCTCAATTGCAGTTGCTTCGGCTCTTCAAACATGTGGATCGTATCAACAAAGCGGGCGGTCTGCGACTGGCTGGAAATGACCAAGCTTTGAGTCCGTGCCCCACCCTTGAAGAACCGCACGCCTTCCATGAGCGTACCAGGAGTGATACCACAAGCTGCGAACAGAACTGTCTTGCCAGAGGCGAGTTCCTCAGCACTGTAAACTTTGTCTGGGTCTGTGATGCCCATGCTATTAAGCCGTGCGATATTGCTCTCTCTGCTTTCTCCGATCAATCCAGTTTTCACCACATCTGGATCGTAGATCAGCTGACCTTGGAAGTGTCCACCCAGACAGCGCAGAGCGGCTGCTGAGATGACGCCTTCGGGTGCAGCACCAATTCCCATCAAAGCGTGAATATTGGTACCGGCAAAGGCGCAGGAGATGGCAGCAGAAACGTCACCATCGCTGATCAGTCGCACTCTGGCTCCCGCTTGCCGGATTTCTTGAATCAGTTCTTTGTGACGAGGGCGATCCATCACTACGACCACCAGTTCCTCAATCGAGCGACCCAGGCACTCTGCGAGAATCTTCAGGTTTTGGGTGGCGGACTTGTTAATATCAACATGACCGCGTGCCACTGGGGGCGCTGCCAGCTTTTTCATGTAAAAGTCAGGAGCGGCAAACAAACCGCCTTTTTCAGCAATTGCCAGAACTGCCATTGAACCATTTTGACCGTAGGCAACGAGGTTGGTGCCTTCGCAAGGGTCAACGGCAATGTCAATCTCAATTAATTCATCTGGGTTGCAATAAGTTTTGGCATCTTCGCGGGTACAGATACCAACTTCTTCTCCGATATACAACATGGGGGCATCATCCCGTTCGCCTTCACCGATGACGATCCGACCCCGCATATAAATTTTGTTCATCCGCTCCCGCATGGCTTCCACCGCGACTTGGTCAGCGATGTTTTTTTCGCCTTTTCCCATCCACCGGGAGGATGCGATCGCAGCTTGCTCAACTACCTCTATAATTTCTAATCCCAGCGTGTTTTCCACAAAAATTATCCTCTCAACTGCTTGATTTAGCGTCGTTTCATCTGGCGATTCCAGTTAGAAGTCTATCAGAGGGGGGATACCCAAAGCTGGAGATTAACGGCTTGGTTTATGTTAACTTTTGTAATTCATCCGGCTGATGGGTCATGGGTCATTCGTTGGGAAATTACGAATAACTCATGACTCCTGGCTTTTTTTAAGGCAATTCAACCGATGTCGGTTTAGCAATGTGAGGCAGACCCCAACCGAGTTTTTCTCGTAAAATTCGGAAAAACTCAGGGGATTGCAAGCGGATGAACCGAGCTGAAAAAGGCGATCGCTCCAGATACACCCGATCTTCTGGCAATACATAGCACCCAGCATTGCCATCTACCACCATCACCAGTCGGTTAGGATTTGCGGGGAAAATTGTCACGGGTTCGCTATCTGCAAACACCAATGCCCTAGACGCCAGTGAATGAGGACAAATCGGTACTAACTGTAATGTCGGCACCCCAGGCGTCACCACCGGCCCCCCAGCACTCAACGAGTAAGCCGTCGAGCCAGTCGGGGTCGAGATAATCACCCCGTCTGCGGCAATATCCATCAGCGCGTGACGCCCAATCAGCACCTCAAAATGGCACATACTAGTGAGCGGTTCCCGATGAATCACCATTTCATTCAGGCACAGCGCTTCCCACAGCCGGACATTATCGCGAAATAGTTGCACCGCGAGCATCGCCCGCTCTTCGACTTCATACTCCCCAGCCATGAGCATTTCCAGCGCTTGCGGGATCTGGTTCACATAAGCTTCAGTGAGAAAACCCATGTGCCCAGTATTCACCGCCAGCAAGGGAATCCCGCAAGGTGCCACTTGGCGAAATGCCGCCAGAACCGTGCCATCTCCCCCTAACACCACGGCAAATTTCATCTCTTCATCAAAGCCGGGGGGAGCCAGGGAATCGATTGGAGTATGACATACCGGACGATCGGGGCGAGAATATCCCAAAATCCCACCGGAACCTGTTGTCATGCAAACTTCCCAACCAGCGGCTGTCAGCTTGTCTTTTAACTCTGTTGCAGCGCGACAAGCTACAGGTTTGGTGTCATTGTATATAATCCCTGCTTTGGGCACGCTTCGAGTCCGGTAGTAGTTCATTCTTAATTGTTAGCGATCGAGGATTGGTTTTTAGGTATGTAACCTATTAAAAACCAACAACTAACAACTCACTTTGCTTTGAGGCTGTAATCAGTTCAAGAGGTATAGGGCATCTTCTTTTTATTCTGCTTTTTATTTTTTGATTTTTCGTAATCAATTTCCTTGAGTTTTTTCAAGATGCGACTGAAGTAGTCTTGCAGGTATGCCTCCAAAGTCGTGATTTGGGCTGAGTCTATCCCGAAGACTTGATAAACCTCATCCATCGACGCATTCAGGGGTTTGCCGGTCGCTACCACTTCGGCAAAAGCCAACCGATCTGCTAGGTTCCAGCCCCATTCAAAAAAGCGAGCGATCCGTCGCACTGTCCGCAGTAAGCCCAAAGGCATTCGCGTGACCTTGGATTCTCGCCCAGAAAGACGTTCGCACAGGCGGATGATTTCATAAGCACCCCAAGCGCGAGAACCAACAATCGGGAAGGTTTTCTTTTCAGTTTCCGGAACCTTCAGGGCTTTGATTGCAAACTTAGCAATATCCTGAGTGTCCATGTAAGCCACCGGAGAGGTGTCCCCTGTCACCCATACAGCTTGTCCATCTAAGATCGGCACTGCATACTGACCAATCAACCCTTGCATAAAGCCGCAAGGTCGCAAAATGGTGTAATTTAACCCGGATTCTGCTAAGAAAAGCTCCGTACACCGCTTGATTTCCATCAACGGCACATTGGGATACTTTTCAGCATCCAAGATGGAAAAGAAGATAAAACGATCAACTTTGGCAGCGCTGGCGGCTTGAATCAGCGCTACTTTGCCATCCCAGTCTACCTGTTTGATACTAGTGGCGTCTGTCGGTCGTGAAGTTGCCGCATCAATCACGGCTGTGACACCTTCAAAGGCTGCTTTCAGGCTTTCAGGATTGGTGAGATCGCCGCCGACTAACTCAGCGCCCCATTCTTTTAAAAATGCCGCCTTCTTCGCACTTCGTACCAGACAGCGAACTTGATAGCCCTCTTCTATTGCCCGACGAGCCACCTGTCTGCCCAGGGTGCCGGTGGCACCGACAATTAATAAAGTCATCTAGTAATTAGTAAGGAATCTTAAACTTTCTATAAGATGTTATCAGAAATCTCAGAATTAACGCAAAGAAAGTTTACAAAACTAGTAATCAGAGCGATCGCGCACCTCAATTGCCATTCGCTAATCCTATAAAAATGCCCAATAGTAAACTCTCGCCAGATGACAAAGCAACGGGCGAGGAACAAATCAACGATTCATTTTTATGGCAACGGACAAGCTACTAGGCGCGTTGATAGAACACGCACCGGCGTCGCTTGCCCTTGCTTTCAGGGGTTGCCCTTAGAGGGACTCGTTTTCGCCGCCTTGGATTTTGAGTAACAAAAAGCCTAGACCCAGACCCACTAAAATCAGGGTAGAGGACAATATAGCTGCATTAAAAATCTCACCGCTCATCGGTTGTAGGCTCCTTGGGAATCAATTAAAAAGTTTAGAGTATTTTAAACTGAAAGCTGTGAAAACTTTCTTTACACAAACACCTACCAATCTCACGCAATGGCAAGAACGTCCTCGGTTAGCGGTAACACTGGGAGATCCGGCGGGGATTGGGCCAGAGGTGGTGCTGAAGGCGTTGGCAGATCCGATTACCGAAAATTGCGAGATAACTGTCGTTGGCAGTCGGGGACTGTTGCAAGAAACTTATCATCGATTGACCCGACAACGTAAGGGCAGGGTGCCGCGTCCTTCCCAGCTACAGGAGCAAAGCCTGTCTACACAGACTTTAGAAGCGGGTAAGGAGGCATCTAAGTTGGTGTCAGCACCGCTAGCAGACCCGGCACAGTTATCAATTCTTGATGTCCCACTGGATGGGGAAATAGAGCGGCAAATCAAGATTGGGACTGGGAATGCTGCGAGTGGCGCGGCAAGTTTTGCTTATATGGAAACAGCGATCGCGCACACGCTTTCGGGTGAGTTCCAAGGCATTGTGACTGGCCCGATTGCGAAATCTGCTTGGAAAGCCGCAGGATATGATTATCCGGGTCAAACCGAACTGTTAGCCAATCGTTCCGGCGTCCAGCGATTTGGGATGTTATTTGTGGCGCGATCGCCGCATACTGGTTGGACACTCCGCACTTTACTTGCCACTACTCATATTCCCCTCCGTCAAGTCGCTGAGGTGCTGACACCGCAACTGCTGACGAATAAGCTTGATTTGCTGGTGGAATGCTTAAAAGCAGATTTTGGGATAGAAAAGGCGAAGATAGCGATCGCTGGATTAAATCCCCACAGCGGCGAACAAGGTCAACTAGGACGAGAAGAAATCGATTGGTTAATCCCTTGGCTAGAGCAACAACGGCGACCCGATCTGCAACTGGATGGCCCAATTCCCCCAGATACGATGTGGGTAAAGCCCGGTCAAGCCTGGTTCGGTTCAAATGGCATCTCATCGGCTCACGATGCTTACTTGGCGCTCTATCATGACCAAGGCTTAATCCCCGTTAAACTGATGGCATTTGACCGAGCGGTGAATACTTCTATCGGTCTTCCCTTCATCCGCACCTCTCCCGATCACGGGACTGCTTTTGATATTGCTAGTCAGGGAATTGCCGATGCTACCAGTATGAAGGCAGCGATTCAACTTGGGGCTGAATTAGCGGCTCGGAGGACAGCCGCGAACGCTATGTAGCTTTCGCTAGCGAATCAGGTATCGTCAGCCAGATTAATTCGAGAAGAGATTGTTCATGTTTGCATATTTGATTTTTAGCGCGATCGCTCAAAGCATCCACTTGAGCGCTCCCAAACTTCCTGCGTCTAAATCTGAGAACGATCGAGCCAAGTTCGAGCGAATAGCAACCTCAACAGTACCAACGAACTCCGCCTTCGCAGACTTAAGGTATTTAAAAACCGCACAGAGGGGTTTTGCCGTTTTACCTGTTGCTTATGTAACCGCGAATTCTATTCACCGGGAACATTCTCTAGGGTTGGATGCTAAAAACGGTATCTCCTCACAAACACCATTTGTTAAAAGCGATCGCAATCAAAAGTTTTTCCCTCTTGGTTTTAAAGCTATTAGAAGTGCGCCAGGAGTTACGCTTTATAACCAAAAATCTGATTATGTGCAAGTTGTTGATTTGAGCCAAGGCGCGTCTGTCAAATTCCTTTATGGCGAGATTACCAATCCCGGTAAGAAACAAGGCGCTTATGGAGGAAACGATCCTAAGTTGAGACGCCAAACGCTAACACAAGCCTGGAAAAATTTCTATTCTTTTAATAAAAAAGCTTTTTCGATAACGAATGGTCAGTTTTTCAGAAATGACACTAAATCCGCCATTATCACTAACTTAGCTTTTCCAGTTAAAGCCAATGGAATCATTATGAGTGACGGCTATGCAGGCGAAAGTGAATTTGCTAGCCAAAAGCTGATGCTTGCGGTTTGGAATAATCGCGCAGAAATTAGCATTTTTAATGGTAAAAACTCTCTTTACTCTTCTTCAGCTCCCAATATCATTGTTGGCTTAAGCGAAAAGGCGAATAAATTTATGAACAAAAATTTAGGTAGAACTTTTATGGGAGTCCTAGATAGAGACTCTAATGGAATCTCCGAAACCGTTTTAATTTTTAATTCGAGTGATTCAACACAGTTTCATGCAGGACAGACACTAAAAAAGTTTGGCGCAGATCAAGTAGTTATGCTCGATGGTGGCGGCTCTTCACAGTTGCTTGCTCAGGGTGTAAATTATATTACATCTCCAAGAACAATTCCACAAACTATTGGCGTGGTGAGCGCTCCTTGAGCAAAGAGTAGGCAGGAATAAGAATGCGATCGCAAGGAATGCCCTGTTGATTCAAGTAGGGTGCGATCGCATTTTCAATTTTTTTGCTTTCTTCATTTTAAACCTTTGCAAATTAGGTAAACCAAGTAGATGGGGAAAAACTCTGCTCAGACGAGCTAGGAAGTTGATGTTTAATCCAATCTCTCTTCCTTTGGAGAATCTCAAAAATTCCTTGGCGAATTACTGTTTCTATGTGCAGCTTTCTTTCTCCAGAGCAGTAACGGCGATTACATTTCTCTGAAATTTTTTGGCCATCCTCGATCGCAGCGTATACGTTAGGAACTCGACTCAGGGTATAAGTCATTAATTCTTTATATAATCTAGAATTTAAAAAAGCTCCGTATTCAAAATACTCTTGTTCATTGTCTAAGATTTGAGCAATTTCATCGGCAACCCATAACATTGTTAAATTGATGGTTCGATTAGCCATTTTAACCTCACTTTTTATCGAATAAAATTGTGATTTTGTTTAGTTAATTTTCCAATTTATATCTATTATTACTTTTAGAAACATCAAGGTGTTGCCCAAGGCAAATTTTAAAACTGGAGATTTTCTCTTATTTCATTTATGAAGTTTTCACGTAAAAACACAGATAAAATTCAATTACTTTCTTTGCAAATGAAGAGACAAAAATAGTACTTATAGGCTGACTAATAGGTAATAATTTCCCCCAGCCATAAAGTTTACGGGTATCTTGCTTAGAGGTTTTTGTTAACATCGGCTGCTTTGCAAACTCAAGGCATGAATATTAACAGGAAACTCAGCTTCTATTGGATTAATATCAGTTCTATCTAATAGCGCAAAGAGAGCATACTGGATTAATCGCTTCTAGCGTATGCCGACTAACCCAGCCTGCATTAAAAGGAGGTCGTCAGATTGGGAAACAGACTCTAGCCTGTTTTGAATCTAAGATTACGTCTCAAATGTAAAAAAATAGAGGAGAAATCGGGAAGAAATCGAGAAGAAATGAAAAAAACAGTAAACTTTTGCAAATAATATTTTGCTGCTGTTTACAAAGCATCAAATTAAGATAGCTGTTTAAGGCGATACCCAATACCGTGAATTGTCTCAATCAAATCGGGCGGTGCGCCTACTGCTCTGAGTTTCTGCCGTAGGCTTTTAATATGGGCTTTAACAGTCTCCTCCTCTGGCGGTTCCTCAAGAGACCATACGTGTTCAATGATGCTACTGCGGCTGAGTACCCGCCGACCATTGCGGAGGAATAGCTCCAATAAAGAATATTCCTTGCGGGTTAAGTGCAAAGATTGCTCAGCATAGCTAACTTCATAGGTACTAGGGTTAAAGCTCAAGCTGCCCCACTCTAGCACTGGAGACGCTGAGGAACTCCCTCGACGCAACAAAGCGCGTATCCGGGCTAATAACTCTGGCAGATCGATCGGTTTAACAATATAATCATCCGCTCCAGCATCTAAGCCGGTGACTTTATCTGCGCTAGTGTCACGGGCAGTGATCATGAGGATTGGCTGGTTGTAGTCATGAGAGCGCAATCGACGGCAAAGGCTTATGCCATCTAGCTTAGGCAGCATTACATCTAGCAAAATTAAGTCATACGTAACGGTTTGGACTTGATCCCAAGCAGCTTCCCCATCTGTCACCACATCAACCACATAAGTTTGATCGGTAAGAGCTTCTACTAAAGCTTCTGCAAGACGCAAATCATCTTCTATTAGAAGGATTCTCATTGCATAAATTGCTTTTAGTTGATAAAAAACGGGAAATAAAGATGATTGATAAAGTCTCTAATTGGCTAAACTGCCCTATTCATAGAATATCATCTATCATTCGGACGATTAACGCAGGATAAACAGTAACCTTAGCAAGAAAACAATGCGATGAAGTGGCCTATTAAAAAAACAATGATTATCAGCGGTTTAGGGTTGGCATTGTTGCTACTCGGTGCAACAAGTACAGCTTCGTATTGGAGCATGACTCAACCGATCGAATGCCATGAATGGATACAGCACACTGAAGAAGTTGTGCAGAACCTTGATGAGATGCTTTCTACGCTAAAAGATATTCAAGCAAAGGAACGCAACGATATCCTCAGGGGCGACGAAACTTGGCTAAACACCGCTCCCGCGGCTAGTCCGGAAATTGGCTCGAAAATTCAAAAGCTCCGAAAGTTGACGGGCGATAACTCCCTGCAACAGACAAAGTTGAATGTGCTTGAGTCTTTAGTGACAAAGGAACTCCCTGTAGTCGAAAAGTTAGTTTCCTTGCGACAAAACAATGATGAAGATGCGGCTGGTCAGATTGCCCTGATTGAAGAGGAGCAAAAGCGTCAGGGTGAGATTCGCCAGTTAATTCAGCAGATGCAGAATGATGAGCGAGCATTTTTACAGCAGCGATCGCTAGCAGTATCAACCAGCGCTCAAAATACAATCCTGATGCATTATCTTGGCACAGGCTCGGTTTTTTTGCTTTTATGCTGGGTTTACTTGCTTCTGTATAGCGAAAATGCAAAGCGTCAACGCGCAGAGGAAGCACTCAGAAAGGTTAATGAGGAACTAGAAATCAGAGTTCAGGAACGAACCGCAGAAATCGTTAGTACGAATGAATTGCTGCTGGCTGAAATTATCGAGCGCAAGCGAGCTGAAGAAGCGTTACATCTAACCCAATTTTGTGTCGATCGGGCGGTATATGCGATCGCTTGGATAAATCCGGAAGGGCAGTTTGTCTATGTAAACGATGCCCTTTGTCATTCCATCGGTTATTCACGAGAAGAATTACTCTCGATGAGCCTATCTGACGTAAATCCGGACATTCCCCCAGCAGTCTGTCCAGATATTTGGCAAGCGATCAAGCAACGCGGCTCTCTCTCCCTGGAGTCGCATCATCGTAGCAAAGATGGCAGGATATTCCCGATTGAGGTGACAGGCAATTACTTGCAGTTTAAGGGCAAGGAGTACGCTAGTTTTTTTGCTCGCGATATCAGCGATCGCCTGCGGCACGCTACGCTACGCCAACAAGCAGAATTAGCTCTCCGAGAGAGCGAACAACGGCTCCAGGCAATTCTAGATAACTCCCAAGCAATTATCTACCTTAAAGACACTTCTTTCCGACACATTCTAGTCAATCGCCAGTTTGAAAATTTATTGCACCTCACTAGAGAGCAAGTTCTTGGCAAAAACGATTACGATATATTTCCCAAGGAAATCGCAGATAGATTGGTATCAAACGACAAAAGAGTGCTTGAATCTGGAAGTTCCTTTGAGTTTGAAGAACTTATTCCTTGCCCCGACGGTATCCGCACTTACTTATCGCTCAAGTTTCTCATTCATAACACTGAAGGGATTCCCTACGCAATTGGTGGCATTTCCACCGATATTAGCGATCGCAAAGCTGCTGAAGAAGCACTGAGAATTAGTGAGGAACGCTTTCGGATTGCGCTCAAAAATTCACCCATCGTTGTCTTTAATCAAGACACCGATTTACGCTACACCTGGGTACATCATCCCACTTCAAGGGTTGTTGACGAAGTTTTACTAGGAAAATTAGAAACCGAAGTCTTTTCGCCTGAAGATGCCCAACAGCTGGTAGCGATTAAACGCCCAGTGCTGGAAAGCGGAATTGGAACGCGCCAACAGACGTGTATTACACTCAATGGAAAAGTTCGCCACTACGATTTAACCGTAGAGCCGTTGCGGAATCCCACCGGGGAAGTTATTGGCATTACCGGCTCAGCGATGGATATTACCGACGTCCGTACTAGGGAAGAACAACTGCGAGCAATCTTCGAGGGCGCACTCGAAGTGATATTAATTACAGATGACGAGGGCGCTTATGTGGAAGCGAATCCAGCCGCCTGCCAACTACTGGGGCTGCAACTTTCAGAACTTTTGGGAAAGCGGATTGCAGACTTTCTGGAGCCTAGTTTCGATTTTGAACAGGCGTGGCACAGCTTCCAAAAACAAGGGCTGGCAACCGGAGAATTGCGCCTCCTTCATCCAGATGGAACCGTGCGAGAAGTTGAGTATTCGGCTAGAGCTAATTTTCTTCCTGGGCGAAATCTATCAGTGTTACGCGACATCACCATGCGTAAGCAAGCAGAGGCAGCGCTGCGAGAGAGCGAGGCTCGCTTCCGCATGATGGCTGATAGCGCCCCCGTTATGATCTGGATGTCCGATCCAGACGCACTTTGTACGTTTTTCAACCAGACTTGGCTAAACTTTACCGGACGGACTCTAGAACAAGAAATTGGGAATAGTTGGTTGGAAGGCGTGCATTCTGAAGATATTCAGCATTGTTTAGATAGCTACTTATCCGCTTTCAATTCCCGAATGTCCTTTTGTATAGAATATCGATTGAGAAAGGCTGATGGCGAATACGGTTGGATTGTAGATAAAGGAGTTCCCCGGTTTACCCCAGAAGGAGATTTTGCGGGTTACATTGGCACCTGCATCGACATTACCGAGCGCAAAGCTAACGAGGAAGCGCTGAAGGAAAGCCAACGTTTCATTCAGAAAATTGCTGATACAACTCCTAATTGGCTCTACATTTATGACATAATCCAAGATTGTAATGTTTATGCCAATCGTCGAACGGAAGACTTTTTTCAATGCACCCAGGCAGAAATTCAAGCAATCGGATCGCGGATTTTATCAGATTTTTTACACCCAGAAGATTTCGCTAAGATCGAGGAATTTAGCAAAGAGTTTGCCACTACTACAGAAGATCAAGTAATCGAAAAAGAATACCGGATGAAAAACGCCACGGGTGAATGGCGTTGGTTTCATGTCTGTGAGGTTGTCTTTACGAGAACCACTGACGGTAGACCCGAACAGATTCTGGGTACAGGGGTAGACATCACCGAGCTTAAGAAGGCTGAAGAAATTCGGCTGGCGCTAGAAAGGGAAAAAGAACTCAGTCAGCTTCAGATGCGCTTTTTTTCAATGGTTTCCCATGAATTTCGCACTCCAATCAGCACGATTTTACTCTCTTCGCAATCCTTAGAACATTCCTTCGAGCGATGGTCAAAAGAGAAATTATTGAAAAATATTGCTCGGATTCAAGCCAGTGCCAAACACATGGTTCAGCTATTAGAAGATATTCTAATAATCAATAGAGCAGAAGCTGGGAAACTAGAATTTAATCCTGCGTCTATTGATATCAAAAAGCTTTGCTACTACTTAACTGAAGAAATGCGGTTAATTGCAGGTAGTAAGAATTCAATAATATTTGTCAGCCAGGGAGATAGCCCAAACTCAGCAATCGATGAAAAACTTCTGCGCTCGATTGTTACCAATTTACTCTCCAATGCGATTAGATACTCCCCCCAAGGCAGTCATATTCATTTTTCCCTCGTTTGCGATCGCCAAGAGGCAACTCTGCAAATTAGGGATAAAGGCATTGGTATTCCGCCAGAAGACCAACTTCATTTATTTGAGCCGTTCTATCGAGGGGAAAATGTTGGAAATGTTGCTGGTTCGGGATTAGGACTAACCGTGACTAAGAAGTGTGTGGACTTACACGGCGGCACAATTACAGTAAAGAGTGAAGTCGGGGTGGGAACCACTTGCACTGTGACATTGCCTTTATACAACCCTGTAAGGCCAGGAAGTCTCCAGCCCAGCTAGAGCAGTCAAACCATTCTGAGGGTAGACGGCTGCGATCGCACCCACCGAGTAAAGTAAAAAAGTAGCTCAATTGACTAAGATTGGCATTTGGTAGCAAGATAAGTCATGACTTCTTGGCGCGATCGCTTCAATCAAATCAGTGGCAAAAGCCGCTTCGTAGTCTGTCGTTTGTTTGTCCATCTAGCAGGTGCAGAGGTTGCGCCTCTGTTGGGAGTTCTAAATCGTGCTGCTAGAGAAGCCGTCGAAGCTGACGGGGATCTGCAAATTTTGGGCGAAGGACTGGTTGAAATTTGTCAGAACCTCTTACAGTACGATACTTACTGGCAATCCGCGGCGAATGAAGGCGACGTTTTCTGGAATGAAGGTGAAGCTGGGGACTATGTGAATGAATTGTTCACAGACTCTGCTGAGCGCTATTTGAGCGAACCAGACTTCAGCCAACCCTCTCACGGAAATGAACCCTTGTCATTGCCAGTCACTCGCAACTTGATTGTGATGATTACGGTGGCTTATGAGGGGGAACTTCCGGTACTCGAAGGCGATCTCGCCAATCTTAGTGCGCTTAAAGAAGGTCTAAAAGCCTTGGTTAATCTGCACTATCAGGAAAGGCTGCGAGCAATACAAGTTCACTTTTCTCCAGCGCAGTTGGGTGATGAACTCACAAACGATCAATTGTTGCTGAATTTTCCAGAACTGATTCCTCTTTAGATTCCCCTTTAATGGCTAATAGCTTCCTCATCAAAATTATTCATCCGTTTATGTTACGTAGATTGACCATTCTTTTCATGTCCCTGACGTTGTGCTTCACAACGGTAGCTTGTGGTAGTCCCTCAACCACAACCCAAGCCCCATCTCAGAATCGGGACTTTAAGACAACGACCACTCAAAGTCGTTTGCCTGATGGACAATATCCAGTCCAGCAGGCAACCTACAATGATGCCGATGGGGAATACACCCTCATGTTGCTCAATACCCCTCCGGGCACGCCCGCTGTTTATCGCTCTACAGATTTGCAAATGGCACGTCTGACAGATGAAGAAATTAAGTCTGGTCAGAAGGGTTATGTGAAAGCAGCTAACGGTCAGGCATCTCTGCACATTCCAGAAGACTTCAAAATTGAATACGTTCACAACGTCACTGAAACGCGACCCGACCCTCAAACAGGTCAACCCCAGACCGTGGTCGTGCGTCAGCAGTCAAGCTTCTGGGCACCTTTTGCAGGAGCATTGGCAGGTCAAGCCGTAGGCAGTTTGTTGTTTACGCCGCGTTACTATATGCCGCCAGTGTATCAACCGGGCGGAATTATGAGAGGTTACGGCGGATACGGCAACACTTATAGTCAAGCGGTTCAGCAATACCAAACCCGCTACCAAGCACCGCCACCAGCTGTTAGAAATCGTCAAACCTTGCGGACAACTGGGCGCTTAAGATCGCCTTCATCCAGTCAACCGACCAGCATTCGTCGAGTCCCGCAAAGCGGAAACCGTTCTACTGGATCGGGTTATGGTTCCAGCACGCTGCGTCGCTCTAACGGATCAACTCCCAGCCGCGCGAATAGAAGTCCCAGTTTTGGCAGCGGATCGCGATCGCGTCCCAGTCGTAGTCGGGGATCGTTTGGTTCTGGTGGCAGACGCCGCTAATTATCGAGAGCGTGGGTAACGCCTATTCTCCTAGCTAGCTCTGTAAGCGCACATTGCCTTGCGCTTACAGAGTCAAAAGAAATTTTTACAAGCTGTATCTTATTGCTTTTCGCCGTTTGAGAAGACTCTGGGGCTGAACTTCCTGGAACCCCTCCCCGCAAGCGCGGAGGGAAATTAACTTGCGGTTACGAGTATTAAGTCAAACAAAAAACGCCCAACAAAAACTTGAGGGCGTCGATCATCAGGGTGCATCTACTAAATTCAATATACCTCACTGAGGGGTCACACCCCCCACCCCTAATAAAAGATTGTTATAAAACTTCTCAATCGCTCCTCAAAAAGCCAAACGTTCTGGCTGTCGCGCGTTATCCCCCTTCACTTTATTAGCGGCTACATCAGGGCTTCCTCTTTACCCACCTTGGTAGGTAGCGTAGCGGCGCGCCCGTTGCAGGGGTTAAGGAACTGTTGCAGACGATTTGCACAACAAAATGACATTACTACCAGAAGCTGCTTCTACCAGCTTCAAAGAACCGAGTAGCCGCCCATAGCCTGCGCGATCGCTACTCCCCTAAAAACAAAAAACGCCCAACAAAAACTTGAGGGCGTCGATCATCAGGGTGCATCTACTAAATTCAATATACCCCACTGAGGGGTCACACCCCTCACCGCCAAAAAAGTTGTTACAAAACTTTACATTTTGGGGAGCGATTAGCCGAGAGTCCTTATCAAAGGGGTTGAAGGATGCTTGCAGTCAATCCAGATAAAGCAATACCTTGAAACCTACGTACAGCCTAGACGTCAAGAGAGACTTGAGAGACACACTAAGCGATCGCTTCTGTTAGCTTTGTATTTACTTGAGCTGTACTTTGTCTACCCAAATCGCTTATCTCTCAAGCAGTGTGTGCAGATTGAGCTTTCTCGCCTGATTGACTGAAAAAACTCCCCTCCTTCCTATCCCTGCTACCTATAGCAGTCCTCAAGGATTCGTGAAGCCTTGCTCCCCGACTTCTTAGAGAAGTTGAGAAGCTGAAGGACTGGCATTCCACAACTCAAATAGGATTGCTATAGTTAGTTGAATTTCTCCAGCGTAGCTGCTACTTAAACGAAATTCGCCCAAAATAGTATCAGTAGTTTTGGTCGCAACAATGCTATATTTGATAGCCGTTATCGTTCTTATTTAAATTTGTTTTTATAAATTGACGGTGACTTAGGGCGTAAAATTTAAATTCGATCTATACTAATCCCTCAGACGATCCCCTGTATTTTTCCTAAGAAAAGTTTACCCATTAGGGTGATGTGTAAAGGAGGTGAGGAGGGAAACATGGTAATAGCTTGATGGAATGACCCTAAACAGGGCAACTTGACAACAAGTAGCCTGCATATTCGATTTCAAGAGGTTTTGGATATGTCCTTGCTTTTTTTAATCCCTTTAGCAATCTCGATAGCATCAGCCTTCGTCATCTTTGAGAATTCTCACGATGAAGTTGCCATGCTTGCTGCATCAGCAGCATCTGTCAGTTTGATTCTATGTTTGCTCTTTTTGCCTTGGCAAGTCCAGCTTTTGGTGTTGCTGTTTGTCTTAACGATTACTAGACGGGTTTCTGTGCCAAATCAGAGCAAATTTAGGTAAAAAGACGATAATTTATGCTGCGCTTTCCTGTACAGCGAACTCCAATCCAGTCTCGATCTAGGTTGTTAGAGCTGGATTTGGTAACGCTGATACTTAACCTCTAACTGAAACATCTGATGAACTGCTGCCATTTTGAACAGCAGCTATCGTTTACAAGTTCTTCGGATAAACTCATCGACTCTCAAGAGTTTATTTGCTTTAGTAGGTATATCCCAGTTTGCCCTGCCAACCTAAGCGTGAAAAGGCGCGATCGCTGGAACCTCTACACCCAGCGCTGAAACTGCCCTTTCTTAAACACAGTCTTTACCAGTGCTGCCTTGTGCTTTTCGCCTTGATAATTCACTTAATAGAGTTTGGTGTGAATACGCCTACTTTTTTGGGATACGTCATGAGCTGAGGATAGAACCATGTTTGTCCTCTAGTTGTTTGGCGCTCGGCACGCATAGCCGCGCCATTGCTTGTGACAGATGCGTAAGTCCTGACGATTTTACTTCATGTCTGCAATGGATACATCTAGTGCCCCTCTTTAAAAAAAGACCTGGGGATATCTGATATGTCGTCTCCAAAAGTGAAAGGTATAACACCTGTCTTGAAAGCTTCGATCAAACTTTTAGCAATTAATACCCAAGGAAGAGCCTAAATCATTTTTGATTTGATAACGACTTTTTCGAGACAATCAAAATACGAAATATTAAGCTTATGAAAATTTTCCGGATTCATTGCCAGATATACCGTTGAAAATACTGAATACTAAACTTACAAATAAACGTTTAGTTGACCACTACACAGAAGCGCCTGCTATTCCCAGAAAATCACTCGAATAACTTCTACAGCTTTGTTTAGCGTACCTTACTACAGATTCTAACTTTACAAATTCTTTGTAGAAGCTCAAGTTTTTATAAAGAGAACGTAAAGAAAAAGATTTGATAAAGGTACTGGCTACTGAGGTTTTCAGTGGATATACTGATATTACAGGCACTCCCAAAAGTGGCACTCCCAAAAGTCTAGGAACTGTAACGGGTGTTATGAGTAATTACTTTCGATTCACAGGAACAGCAACTTTACTGATTGGGTTGCAACTATTCAGCCCCCAGATGGTGTCTGCCAGAATCGACCCCACTCTTCCCAACAACAGCCCGTCAAACAGCTTCTGGAGTGCTGCTGAGACCCAGAATTTACTAAAATCTGGCGGGGAAGGGAAAGCATTTCAACCGAAAGATAACGGCCCTCCTGCTGGTGATGGAACGGGTGCAGGAACGCGCTGAACCAGGCAAAGGTAAAGGTCAAGTAAAAGTTAAAAGGCAAGGATAAAGAAGTTTGTTCTTTCTTAGAACTGTTTAGTTTTGCAGAGGGGGAGATTTCCACCAATGCTGATGTTGAACTAAGGTGTGAACTTGCCAGCTTGGCGAGGTTTGAGAGAAGTCAGTTCGGTAGTGTCCGCCTCGACTCTCTGTGCGAAAAGCAGCACTTTTGAGAATTAGATACGCTACATCTAGTAAGTTGTGAGTTTCTCCCCAAGTTCGCAGTTGTTGGTCGGCATCGGGTAAGTCGAAACTAGCCCGCTGACCGGGGATTAAATTCATCAGGTACTGACTCAGAGACAGAGCAGCAAATTCTTGTTGCCAAACTTCGATTTGAGCGATCGCATTCTCTAAAACCTCTTGCGAGCGACAAATTCCAGCACTTTGCCACACTAAGCGCGGTAACTCTTGCCGTAAAGCTTCAATTTTGTCCCGTTCGGTCGAATCGCAGGTGAAGGATGAGGGATGAGAAGGAGTCAAAGGGGAATTTTCTCCCCTTCTTCCACTGTCTGGTTTTTCTTGTGTTGTTTCATCCTGTATCGTTGCTGTTTGATCCTTTCGAGTCTTTCCTTCTTGCTTCTGACTGCTTTCTAAATGAGCCAGTTGGGCACCAAACACCAAACATTCCAGGAGGGAATTACTGGCGAGACGATTGGCACCGTGAACGCCAGTACTAGCTGTTTCCCCAATCGCATATAAACCGGGAATCGAGGTACGATTCATTAAATCGCTGGCGATGCCTCCCATCCAGTAATGAGCTGCTGGCGCAACCGGAATTGGCTCCTGAAAGACATCAATCCCCCACCGCTGACACACCTGGATAATGTTAGGGAAACGGTGGCGAATCTTTTCTTCGGGAATTGGGCGCAAATCCAAGAAAACGTGGCCTGTCGCAGGGTCGGCTGCGATTTGCTGCAAGTGGCTGAAAATCGCTCGACTGACAACATCTCTCGGTGCGAGTTCACCCGCTGGATGGTAATCAAAGGCAAATCGTCGTCCTTGGGAATCGACCAGATGAGCGCCTTCCCCCCGGACTGCTTCGCTAATCAAAAAACGAGGCGCACCCGGCTTGGTGAGGGCTGTAGGGTGAAATTGGACAAATTCTAAGTCTCGCAGGATAGCCCCAGCACGCCACGCGATCGCTACCCCATCTCCCGTACTGACCGATGGATTTGTCGTTTGAGCAAATACTTGACCTCCGCCGCCTGTCGCCAGCACCACCGCACCCGCCCTTATCCAGCTAATCTGATTTTGGTAAACCAGGCAAATTCCCTGGCACTCACCAGTTTCAGGATTGAGCCACAGACTTAGGGCAAATGCTTGAGAGATAACCTGGATATTCTGGCGGCGCAGCACTTGTTCGGTTAAGGTACTCACCATTGCGCGACCTGTCGTATCGGCAGCATGAAGCACGCGGGGACGAGAATGAGCCGCCTCTAAGGTCAAAGCGAGATAGGTTCCTTTGCGGTCAAAGGCAACGCCCATATCCACTAGCGAATCAATGCAGGATGCAGCCTCCTCTACAAGAAACTGTACCGCTTCTTTGTCACACAAACCCGCCCCTGCCCGCATTGTGTCCTCAATGTGCAGCAAAGATGAGTCTGTCGGGTCAATTGCAGCTGCGATGCCGCCTTGCGCCCAGTCGCTGGCAGAAAGGGGCAGAGTATCCTTTGTAATCAAACCAACTTGATACGAGTCTGGCAGACAAAGCGCTGCATAAAGTCCTGCTGCACCTGCGCCTACTACCAAGACATCAAACTGGATGGGTATTTCCTGCTGGGGTAAAGATTTTAAGTTTATAGAGTTCAACGATAAGTTCCTTAATACTTCCACTCATAATAAATAACCCACTCCTTAATGGAGTGGGTGATGAAAATCGAGTCGTTAGGGGCGAAGGTTCTTTTGAGGGTCTAGATTCTGAATGCAAGGTTAAGTTGATCTCACCCAGCTTGCAGAATCTTTTCCCGGATAGTCACGACTCACCACGGTTAGTAAATCACTAAAGCGCTTTAGTAGTAGCCGTTGTTATAGCGATCGCCACCTTCCACGAAGCTTGATTCTATTTCTGTCACCGTGAAATTATCCAGGTTCGCTTGAAGCCGTTCTTTTTGACCGTCACTTAGCCCTGGAATTTGCAGGACATCTTCTACTTTCTTGTAAGGTGCATTATCGACAACTTTGCGAGCCAGAGTGGGGTACAGCCCTGGATATTGCCGAAACGCTCGCACATTGGTGTTGTTCAAGTCAATCTTTTTCCCGAACTCGGTGGCTAGCTTATCGTCCGCCCGATTCCGGAGGGGTGCCTCGACTGCTGCCAACACTGATGAAGAGTGCAGTGCTACACCCGTCAAATCGGCTGCAATAGCGCTTTTGGGCAGCCCCATCCATCCTAAGCAGCTCACCAACATAGCCAACACTGTCAGCAGACGAACCAATCGTTTCATAAACTTAAATCCTCCTGACACAGCATGATTGAGGGTACCATGTCCTCAACTATTAGTTTAATTTTTGTTTTCTATCCTCTCATCTTATTACCTCTCGGTACCCACTCCACCTCAACTCTGGAACAATTGGAAGTTGGCTAGTTTTCCCAAATCTTAATAAAGAGCTAAACTCCGACCGGGAAACTGGGGTTTTGTGGCAATATAGAAGATCGTTCCTCAAGGTAGTTCACAGGAAATCCGATATGGTTCTTAGATTAGGCGACCAAGTACCCGACTTCACTCAGGATTCTACACACGGTCAAATCAACTTTTATGAGTGGGCTGGCGATAGCTGGGTAGTGCTATTTTCTCACCCCGCAGACTTTACGCCCGTTTGCACCACAGAACTTGGCGAAGTCGCTCGTCTCAAGCCAGAATTTGACAAGCGCAACGTGAAGGCGATCGCACTTAGCGTCGATGATGTTGACTCCCACAAAGGTTGGGTCGGTGATATCGAAGAAACTCAGAGTGTTGGCCTTAACTACCCAATTCTGGCAGATCCGGATAAGAAGGTCTCTGACCTTTACGACATGATCCACCCCAACGCCGCCAACACCGTAACGGTTAGATCGGTCTTCGTCATCGATCCGCAGAAGAAACTGCGTCTCACCTTCACCTACCCCCCCAGCACCGGACGTAACTTCGATGAATTGCTGCGGGTAATCGATTCGCTGCAACTGACGGATCACTACAGCGTAGCCACTCCAGTTAACTGGAAAGAGGGAGACGATTGTGTAATCGTTCCTTCGCTGAAAGATCCCGAAGTATTAAAAGAGAAATTTCCTAAAGGTTACACGGAAATCAAACCTTACCTGCGGATGACTCCCCAACCGGACAAATAGTTTTGAGTGGGTAAGTGAGCGATCGCTGTGCACGATCGCTTACTAGATAATTAACAATAGCCTGATGGGTCGAAAGCTAATCGTCCGTCAGGCTATTTTTATTGGTTTGAATGAGCCAACAGTAAAATTTTGGAGTAGGCGTTGCCCATTCTAACTAAATCGAGGAAATCCAGAATGCTTTCTTCTCCCCTAGTTGTGCGAATTCCGCCATCAATGCCAATGACAGACGAACAGTTTTTTGAGTTCTGTCAAATTAACCGCAACTTACGCATTGAACGGAATAAAACTGGAGAAATCGTCATCATGCCCCCAACTGGTTCAGAGACAGGAAACCGAGAAGGTAATATATTCGGGCAGCTCTGGTTATGGTCAGAACAAGACGGCACGGGGATAACTTTTTCTTCTAGCACGGGATTTCTTCTATCAACAGGTGCAGAAAGGTCGCCTGATGCTTCATGGATAAAACTGGAACGATGGAATGCTTTATCCCCAGAACAACAGCAAAAGTTTGCCCCTATTTGCCCTGATTTTGTGATTGAACTGAGGTCAGCTTCGGACAACTTAAAGCCTTTGCAAGAAAAAATGCTCGAATACATGAGCGAGGCAGGATTCCAGCTAGGCTGGTTGATTGACCGGAAAAACCGCCAAGTTTATATCTATCGTCCCGGTCAAGAAGTGGAATGTATAGACAATCCCGACACGGTAAGTGGCGATCGCGTTTTGCCTGGATTTTCCCTCAATATGACTAAAGTTTGGTAAAAGTCGAGTCGGACTACCGCGATACGCCAAAATTTTTATAGGGAAGAACTTAGGTAATTTCAGAATGGATATCAAAAAGGGTTTTGTAGAGACAGTTGGCAACACACCGCTCATCCGCTTAAACAACTTCAGCGATGAAACAGGTTGCGAAATTCTGGGAAAAGCAGAATTTCTCAATCCAGGCGGTTCTGTGAAAGATCGGGCAGCACTTTATATGATTGAAGACGCCGAAAAAAAAGGTTTGCTCAAACCTGGCGGTACAGTCGTTGAGGGAACCGCTGGGAACACCGGCATCGGTTTAGCTCATATTTGCAACGCCAAGGGATACAAATGCCTGATTATCATCCCAGATACCCAGTCTCAGGAAAAGATGGATGCTTTGAGGACGATGGGCGCAGAAGTTCGTCCCGTTCCAGCCGTACCTTACAGCAACCCCAACAATTATGTCAGGCTCTCCGGCAAAATTGCGTCTGAGATGGAAAACGCGATTTGGGCGAATCAATTTGATAATTTAGCGAATCGACAAGCGCACTACGAAACTACCGCAAAAGAAATCTGGGAACAAACGGACGGTAAAGTTAATGCTTGGGTTACAGCCACGGGGACTGGCGGCACCTTAGCGGGTGTAGCGATGTACCTGAAAGAAAAAAATCCTGCTATTAAAACCGTCTTAGCAGACCCGATGGGCAGCGCCCTCTATAGTTATATCAAGACGGGTGAAACGAAGAGTGAGGGTAATTCAATCACAGAAGGGATTGGCAATAGCCGCGTCACCGCCAATATGGAAGGCGTACCGATAGACGATGCTATCCAAATTGATGACACCGAAGCGGTACGGGTTGTCTACAGACTTTTAAGAGAGGAAGGGCTGTTTCTGGGTGGCTCCACGGGAATTAATGTGGGAGCAGCCGTAGAACTTGCCAAGCAGATGGGGCCAGGTAATACGATTGTGACCATCCTCTGCGATAGCGGCGCTCGTTATCAGTCGCGGCTGTTTAATCGGGAATGGCTAGCCTCGAAGGGACTTTCACCCGATTAGAAAGGAAGCAAAGGGGAGGTGGGAAGAATTTTCACCGACTACCTACCCTCAGCATTTAGTCGTTTTTATCTAACCATTGCTAGCATCCCATTGCCAGCAGCGGGTGCAAGTGCCAGTTCCTTCCACAGCAAGAGCGGCTACGTAGTCGAGTTCCGGTTTCAGTTCCTGGAGTGACCAGCGATCACATTGAAAGCGATCGCCTTCAATGCTTAGCAGCATCGCTGGTTCCCCTGGAGCCAGCGTTACCTCAATTTGATCCAGAGGTCGAGCCAGCCCTTCTCCAATTGCTTTTAGATAAGCTTCTTTGCGAGTCCAGGCGTTTAAAAATGCTTGCTGCTTCTGATGTGCAGGCAAGGCACGCAAAACGGCATTTTCTCGCGCCGAAAAGAATCGTTTAGCGATCGTTTCAACTTCGACAACCGAACGAATGTATTCAACATCGACACCGATCTGGCGATCGCGTGTTACTGCATACAGGCAGATATCTTGAGAGTGAGATAAATTAAACCGAAGGTTACTTTCTCCGTGCGTTCCAGCTAATGCTGGCTTGCCACGGGAGCCATAGCAAAATTGCACCTCGAGTGGGTTGATTTCTAAATAGCAACCCAAAATTGTCCTGAGCAGACCTCGCCCAATGATGAAACGCTTCCTGTCCCGCTCAAAGTGAAAACGCTCAGCTCTTATTTGCTCATCTTCAGAAAGGATTTGTTGCAGATGCTGAACGTGAAATGCCGATTGGTCGAGGGAAGCACGCCAGACATGAACATCATTGCGCGATAGCGCTAAGTCAGTTGGTGGAGAACGCCACACACAATCAATATCAGTCATCAGTCTGAGCCATCAATCTGAGCCTGTAGTTATCTAAGCTCCAACGTCGCGCCATTTTGAGTCCGGAGAATTACTGAAGGAAGGCTTCTGTTTTAGCGTGTCATCATCACTGAACCCGAACAAGCCGACAAAAACTCTTAAGCATTTTCTCGGACTCGATCTAATACAGTTCGCTTAACTCTGCTTTATGTCTTTCTTGTGCATTTGTCCTGCCCGTGAGTTAGGAGACGCGATTCGCGATCTGCACTGCTAAAGAAGTCTGGCTCTCTTACTGTGCCATCTGCCTCTGCATTATACTTTCTACCCAACAGAACGCACCAAAGCGCTTAGATTGGCATCGCTTGGCTTTACCGGGTACTTCTCCTTGCTCGTGGGGTGGAGAGAAGCCATACGCTAACGGCGCTACTGGTAGATTTTTCGGGAAGTACCCTATCCCTTATTCTTTGAGAAAACTAGGTACTCCGAAATTGCCGTTTCTTCAGTATAGCTGTCTCTCTTTTTTGTAAAAAACAACACTCATACTAAATTAGTTACAAACCTTGACACACATATACAAGAATTTATATAACTGCTTATAGCTAATCCCACACATGGTCAATAAATTTGGCTGAGTATAGATTTCAGAAAATTACTTCAGCATAGCCTTCCGGCTTCTTACTACGAAAGGACTTCAAATCTTTTTGCCATCTTCCAAGCTGTAATGCTTACCAGCAAAGCAATTTAACTTTGCTGGTAGTCGCGTCTTTCGGAAACCAGCTTGTGCAAGAAGTTTTCATATTTGTAATTTAGATGACAGATTAATCGGACTTAACAATGAAATAACTTTACAAAATCTTTATAAAACTTTTTAGGTGCCATATCAAGAAAAGCAATGTAGGATAAGTTATTTGCCGTATTTAGTCGGGAGTTTAAAATATATTTTTTTAGTAAAGATTCGTAGAATTACTAGTCTTAAAGATAGACATCAGACCAAAATTGAAAAACTACCGAAAGGTTGATTTTTTTTTACTCAAGACCACTGTCTGTACCTTGCCGGATTGTTCAAGCTAGAAGCTTTTTTAAAATCTGAACAAAAACAATAAAGAAGATGAATTGTAGTTCTTAACCTTGATATGTCAATTTTCTGGTGCCGCGACCACTTCTCAATAAAGCTAGTAAGTTTCCATTAGTACTTATGAACACCGTTACACCAAGCGATATTGATTCTTCTACAGCTCAAAATTTTTCTACCCTGGTTGAACTGCTGCGGTGGAGGGCACTCCAGCAGCCGGAAAAGGTAGCTTATACTTTTCTGATTGATGGCAAGAAAGAAGGTTCCCAGCTCACTTATGCTCAGCTCGATCGTCAAGCGAGAGCGATCGCTGCCTTGCTACAACAGCATAATGCCAGAGGAGAGCGGGCACTACTGCTTTATCCACAAGGTCTAGAGGTTATTGCCGCTTTTTGCGGTTGCTTATATGCCGGGACAATTGCCATTCCCGTACCCCCACCGGAAGCGGGGCGATTGAAGCGAACCTTGCCCAGACTGCAAGCGATCGCGAAAGATGCCCAAGCTTCATTGGTGCTAACCACCTCTGGCATTCTTTCCCTCGTTGAAGAGTACGACGAGAAAATTCCGGAATTTCAGGCAATGAGCTGGATTGACACCGAGCAGGTAGACCTGTCTCTGGCTGAAACCTGGCAAGATCCAGCCGTAACCAGCGATATGCTGGCCTATCTCCAGTACACCTCAGGCTCCACTTCCACTCCTAAAGGTGTGATGCTCAGCCACAGTAACGTAATGTTCCACTCAGCGAACCTCCAAAAAGCCTGTGGCTACACCCCGGACAGCGTAACTGTGGCGTGGATGCCTTACTTCCACGATTACGGACTGGTTGAAGGACTCATCCAACCCCTCTACAACGGTATCCCCTGCTACGTGATGTCACCCTTCGCCTTTATCAAACGGCCATTCCACTGGCTCCAGGCGATTTCGCGCTACAAAGTGACCCATAGCCAAGGCCCTAACTTTGCCTACGATCAATGCGTGCGTAGGATTACACCAGAACAACGCGCCACCCTGGACTTGAGTAGTTGGCGTGCAGCAGGCAATGCCGCTGAGCCAATCAACCCCCAAGTTATGGAAAGTTTTTACGAAACCTTTGCACCATCCGGGTTTCAGTGGAATGCTTTTTGTCCTGCCTACGGATTGGCTGAGGCAACTTTGTTAGTATCCTTCTCTGCACAAACCGCAACACCCGTTTTGTGCAATCTCGATCCGGCAGCACTAGAAAAAAATCGCATCGTTCCAGCCTCCAAAAATCAAGATATTGTGCGGACAGTTGTTGGATGCGGAACTAAAGTGTGCGACACCAAGATAGCGATCGTGCATCCAGAGAAACTTACCCGATGTGCTGCTGATGAAGTCGGCGAGATTTGGGTATCCGATCCTAGCGTGGCTCACGGCTACTGGCAGCGACCCGAAGAATCAGAACGCACCTTCCGGGCACGCATCGCAGATACAAATGAAGGGCCATTTCTACGTACCGGCGATTTGGGATTCTTAAAAGATGGCGAGCTATTTATCACGGGGCGCATCAAAGATTTAATTATCATCCGAGGCACCAATCACTATCCTCAAGATATTGAATGGACGGTGCAAGAAAGCCATGCAGCGCTTCGACCCGAACATGGCGCAGCCTTTTCAGTGATGGTGAATGGCGAGGAGCGACTGGTAATTGTCCAGGAAGTCGAGCGTCATACCCAGAATCTAGACACCAATGAGGTCATGGGAGCCATCCGTCAGGTGGTATCGGAACAGCACGAGCTACAGGTTTATGCTGTGGTATTGGTGAAGCCGGGAAGTATCCTGAAAACTTCCAGCGGCAAGATTCAACGTCAGGGTTGTCGAGCAGCTTTCTTAGCAGGAAGTCTAGATGTCGTCGCGGATTGGAGCGAAAATCCTCAAGCCACGGCAAAGTTTCAAAGTCTCAAGGGAGAAGTAGAATCCCTGTTGCAGAAAGTGCAAACTCCTAAATAGCGATTGGGAATTGGGAATTGCGAATTGCTTGCGATTACCCACACCGATAAGCCATTACCCATTACACGGAGAATTCAATGCATCAACTAAAACAGTACTGGGTCGCTGAAGCGCTCGAAAAGGACTTAGGCGATCCAACACAGCCGGAAAGCGTGATGTCTTTCAAAAGCGTCATGGAGCTGGACGAGCGCGAAGAATTTCCAGAAAAAGACGTTGAATGGCTTTATAACTGGAATCTTCATCACTACCACATCCCCGTGGAATACGGTGGAGAGCTGAAATCTTATGAAGAATTCGTCGCTTTTGTTAGAGTTTTGTCCAGACGTGACCTAACGACATCGATAACTTTTAGCACGCTTTTCTGGTCTGGTTTAGTTTGGATGGCAGGCACCCACGAACAGAAACAAAAGCTGGCAAAGTTTATTAAAGATAAACATGGTGCCATGTGTCTTGCTTATTCAGAAAGGGCACACGGAAGCGACCTAGTTGCTAGTGATGTGCAGGCAACTAAGGTTCCCGGTGGTTATCTGCTGAATGGGGAAAAATGGCCAATTAACCGAGCGACAATTTCTGGAATTTCAGTTGTGCTTGCCAAAACAGATGACAGTGGCGGGGCACGTAGCTTGTCGCTGTTTGTTGTTGATAAAAGTGAAATTGATCCAGCGGGGTATTCCAATCTTCCTAAGATCAAGACTTTGGGAATTCGCGGTTCTGATATGAGCGGAATCCGTTTTGATAATTGCTTTGTACCTGAAGAAATGCGTCTGGGGCAAGAAGGAGCGGGTTTAGAATTGGGGCTGAAAGGCTTTCATCTAACCCGGACGTTGTGTGCAGCCTTTTCTTTAGGATCGGCGGATACAGCCCTGAGAACGGTGCTGAAGTTTTCTCTAGGACGGAAATTATACGGCAAAACAGTTTTCGATATTCCTCACCCCCGGACTACTTTAGTAGACGCTTTCTTAGATATTTTGGTCTGCGATTGTGTCACGATTGCGGGGGCAAGAAGTTTTCATGTCGCGCCGGAGCAATCTAGCGTTTCGTCTATCTTCGTGAAATATTTTGTGCCTATAACGGTTGAAAAGTTAGTTCAAAACCTTTCCGTAATTCTAGGGGCACGTTTCTATTTGCGCGAAGGTCACGATGAGGGAATTTTTCAAAAAGTTGTCCGAGATAATGCCATTATTAGCGTGTTTGATGGCAGTACGGTTGTTAACTTGCACGCGCTGATTTTACAGCTTCGTCAGATGGCGAAATACCGGGCGAAAAGAAATGCTGCCACTTATGAGGGATTGCGATCGCGTCTGGAAACCCGGTTTTCTCTAGAAGCACCGCTACCACCGTGCGAACGGGCAAAATTTGAGCTGTTCAGTCGGGGATGCGATGACGTTTTACAAGGTCTGGAAATCTCTCTAGAACACTTGTATGACTTAAAGACAGATTCCAGCGTCGATGCTGAAGTGTTGCAGAAGCTGATAACACTGACAAGCGCCGTCCTTGAAGAACTCGACGCACAGGATGAATTCTTGGCAAGCTCAGGTTTTGAATTCGGACACGATCAGTCTCCTGAGTTATTTGAACTAGCTAAGAAGTACTGCACATTGCACGCAGCCGCAGCTTGCGTACATATGTGGATTTACAACCGAAAAGTCTTGGGTGACTTTTTTGCCAAAGGTGAATGGTTGGCAATTTGTCTGAACAGACTCCTGATGACTTTTCGACCTTCATCAGGTATCATTCCTAGCATTTACATCGAGAATGTTGCCCAAGAACTTCTCAAGCTTGACCGAGAAAACAAGATGTTTTCGATTGTCCCCGTCCAACTAGCCCAAGTTCAATCACCAGAGGAGAAAACCCATGCAGCTTCAGAACTCCAGCTCCAAGCCTAGTGAAGATTTAAGCAAAAACAATTTACAAGACGAGAATATGATTGTTGAAAACTCCCCTGCTGAAGCGATTCAATCCTGGCTAGTTACCAAGCTTTCTAAGCAACTTTCACTCAATGCAAAAACTATTGATGTCCGCGAACCTTTGACGCGCTACGGTCTGGATTCCATCGATGCTGTTACCTTAGTGGGCGATTTAGAAGATTGGCTAGGATGCGAGCTTCCTTCTACTCTGCTGTGGGATTATCCAACTATTGAAAAATCTGCTGAATACTTGGTTAAAGAGTTTGATGTCTCAGCGGCAGTGTCTCCAGTTGCGTCTAGCAATGTCAAGGATGCTAGTGACGATAAAACTGAAAAAGTAGAGGCATCTTCCAAGCCTTCTGGCTGGGGCGGTCTGTGGAACCGAATTAGCGGCAGCTAGAGTAAGATATCTGGTTGGTAATTGGGAATTGGGAATTGGTTAAAGATTTTATCGCTGTTGTGGTGACTGTAAATCTTCAACTTCGGACAAGGAAGAATAACCCATTCTTGATGACTAATTACCAATCGTTAAATACTGGATAAGATAATAACTTTTAAACCCTAAAAAATAGGGAGGAAACAGTCAATTGAATTTCTCTGATTTCTCCTTCTGGTGGGTACTTCTTCTGATCGGCGTTCCCTTCTTCACGGTTCGCTATATAGGCAAGTACCTGAACATTTGGCGAGATTACTTGGATAGCATCGGGTTGATGGCGCTGTCGCTGATGCTGTTTGTGAATGCGTCGCGCTCCAGCTTTATCATCTTTGCTTTTGAGATTATCTTTAACTACTTGATGGTGCGCCTGATGTTGCGCCGTCGAGGTTGGGAGTCGCAAGCGATCGCAGCAGTTGTGATCGGAATCGACGTCGCCATCCTTGCCTACTTCAAATACGTGAACTTCTTTGTGGAAGATGTTCTAGGACTATTTGTGGGGGGAGTTGCTGAAAGTTGGCAGCAGAGAGGCGGCATTCCTGGTGCAGGTGCAATTCCTCCAGGGATTTCGTTTTACACCTTCCAGATGGTTGCTTTTGTAGTGGATTCATTCAGAAGCAAAAATAAGCAGCCAATTGGAGTTGTTGATTACATCAACTTTGTTTCCTTCTTCCCGCAAGTCGTCGCTGGCCCGATTGAGCGCCGAGCTGACTTGTTTCCTCAAATTGAATCATTCCGCTTTAAGTTCTCCGCAGAAAACTTTGAGGACGGTCTCAAGTGGCTGTCTTTGGGCTTGTTTATGAAGTTGGTACTGGCGGATAACTTGTCGCCGTACATCAACTTGCAAGAAACAGGAAATGTCTGGCTGGTGTGGCTATCTATCTACTTGTTCACTCTGAGGATTTACTTTGATTTTGCTGGATATAGTTTCATCGCACTAGGTTTAGCTAAATTTGTAGGCGTTCAGCTAACACTCAACTTCATCGCCCCTTACACTTCACCCAGCATCCAAGAATTTTGGCGTCGTTGGCACGTAACGCTAAGTACCTGGTTTAGAGACTACGTTTTCCTTCCCTTGATGGGCGCAAAGAAGCAGTGGGCTGCCTTCTATCTGTTCGTCACGTTTACGCTCTCAGGGTTTTGGCACGGAGCCGCTTGGAATTTCATCATTTGGGGTGCTTATCATGGCTTGTTACTGCTAGTTCTGCGATATGCGGGTCGCCCTTTTTACCGCTTTGTTGGCGAACGTTTATTCATGCCTCAGTTCTTATCGTGGGCGCTAACGTTTGGTTCGGTGATGCTGGGCTGTCTATTCTTCATGGAGTCAGATATGACTCGTCTGGGACAGAAGCTGCAAACACTGGTGACGCCTTGGGCGTACTCGTTCTCAAATTTGGGAGCGGCAATGAGTTCCTTTAGTGCGAATGAGGGTGCGGTCTTAGTTTTGATCCTCTTTCTCACAACGGCGGAATTGTTCTTGGAACACCTCGCAGTTTGGCAAAAACGGACGAATGAATATGATTTGCTGTTATCCCCTTGGGTAACTCGCGTTCTGTTAGGTTTGACCATCTTGCTAGCTGCAAATACCCCTTCTAAATTTATTTACTTCGAGTTCTAATGTGGAAACCTCTAAAGCTTGCTAGTTGGATAGTGATCGCTGGCTTAGCCTGGTCTGTTGGGTACCTTTACAACGTGCGCTACGGTGGAGAACTGAGCTGGCTGCGTGCTATGTACGAACGAAAGGTAGCGCTGGCAAGCCAAATTGAAGCACCCCACCGCCTCCTGATAACGGGTGGTTCTGGAGCGCACTACACGTTGAATACCAAGCTAATGGAGCAAGAACTCGGCATTCCCGTATTCAACATGGGGTTAGATGGCCCAATTGGTTTAGATGTCATCCTTCCGAGCGTTTTGAGTCAAGTTCGCCGGGGCGACATTGTGCTTCTGATTCCAGAGTACCTGCTGCTGTTGGATGAGGATGGGTTGGGCGATCGCTCTGGTTCGTTTGGGATGGCAATTGGACAGCCCGGTTTGGGAGGAATCCCTCCCAAACAGTTGGCTCTAGACGCAATGATGCTAGGGGTTCCGACTCTTAGAGGAATTACTAAGTCGAGCTTGGAGGTGATTGAAAAAGGAAAAATGACTGGCTACTACTCCGATCCGGTTGACGAACGTGGCGACCCTACCGTAACGAAAGAACGCGCTGGGAACTGGTGGCAGATGACATTTCAAGAACCCGTATCCAAACACGCGCTTCAGCGAATCGCTAAATTCCGTGAAGAAGTCGAGGCAAAGGGAGCAACTTTAGTTCTGTCATTGCCGTGGGTCTATGCGAACAGCAGTGACGAGAAGACGATTCGTAACGTTAAAAAGACGGCTGAGGAACTGAGCAAAATCGCTCCTTTGATCTACGAAAAAGACTCGTTGAACCTGAAGAGTGACTCTAACTTGTTCGCTGATACCCACTATCACCTGAAGCCGGAAGCCAGAACAATCCGGGCAATGGAGCTGGTTCAACAGCTAAAACCAGCGATCGCTCAGCAACTGACAGCGCCCAACTCCACGACCAAAGTGCCGCAATAGCGAATCGCTTTAGCTATTCGCGTTTGATATCAAGCTTATTTACCAAAACCCTGTCAATGATATGGACGGCAAGCTAGACGGTACAAAGCATCAAAGAAAGGTCAGTTCTACTCCCTCTGAATCTGGGAGCGCTACTCCCACCCGGATTTGCATTCTCGGTGGGGGCTTTGGTGGTCTTTACACTGCTTTGTACCTGCGCCGTTTTCCCTTACTCAAATCAAGTCGATGCGAAATTACCCTGGTTGAGCAAAAAGATCGCTTTCTCTTTACCCCCTTGCTATACGAACTGGTGACAGACGAACTGCAAGCGTGGGAAATCGCTCCTTCTTATCAAAAGCTATTAAGAAACACTAATATTCGGTTTTGTCAAGAGACGATTCAGGAGGTTAATTTACAAACGCGCCAGGTAAAGCTTGAATCCGGTGAGGCTCTCGCTTACGACTACCTAGTTTTAGCAGTCGGGGGAGAAACGCGCTTAGAGGGCGTTCCTGGAGCTGGCACTTATGCCCAAACCTTTCGCAGTTTGGCGGATGTAGAGCTTCTGAAACAACAGCTATACGAGTTTGAGCTTTCTGAGCAGGAACAAATGCGGATTGCGATCGCGGGCGCTGGTCCTAATGGCGTAGAACTCGCTTGCAAAATCGCTGACCGGCTACAGAAACGAGGGCAGGTACTGCTGATTGACCGGGGCAATCAAATTCTAAAAACCTTTTCCGCTCATACTCAAGCTGCGGCTCACCGTGCTTTATCAAGTCGTGGTGTGCGGGTAAAACTAGAAACGAGCATCCACCGCATTGAACCTGACCAAATTACCCTAGTTCGGGATGGTCAGATTGACACTTTGCCTGTAGATTTGGTATTTTGGACGGCTGGAACCCGGCAGATTGATTGGGTGCGCGAACTTGATTGCCAGCATAATAACCAGGGACAACTGATTTCTTGCCCTACCTTACAATTAGTTGACTATCCAGAAGTGTTTGCTTTGGGGGATTTGGCAGAAATTTACAATCCCCGTGGCGCACGGGTGCCAGCAACCGCTCAAGCCGCTTTTCAACAGGCAGATTGTGCTGCTCGCAACATTTGGGCAGCGATCGCGGGCAAACGCTTACGGCGCTTCCGCTATTTGCACTTAGGAGAGATGGTGACTTTGGGAAAGGGTGCGGCTGCGGTTTCTAGCTTTGGTCTGAATTTAGAAGGGCGCTTGGCATCGATTACTAGACAAGTCGTTTACCTCCAGCGCCTGCCAACCGTGCCTCACCGCCTCCGAGTAGTGAGAAACTGGATTTATCAAGCGATTCGGCGGGTTGTTTTAACAGTCTGGAAGTGGCTGGCAGCAATCCGGCGGTTAGGGTCCAATAGTTTGGGAAAGCGGCGATTGGCGGCGAATTACTCCAGGCGATCTAAGTATTAAATTTAACAAACGGCAATTGCTTACTGCCGTTAACCATGAAAAAATTTTCCATCAAGGTCTAATGTTTTATGGCTTCTACTCAGCAAAAATCTAAAGCCATTTTTACTTCCAAGCTTGAGCACCTGTTTGGGTTAGACCTGCGATCGCTAGCCCTGTTTCGGATTGGTTTGGCGCTGGTTGTTCTTGCCGATTTAATCATTCGGGCGGGGGATCTGACAGCACATTATACAGATGCTGGAGTGATGCCGCGATCGCTACTAACTACTATCTTAAAACCTTGGTATTGGTCAGTTCATGCGCTGGGCGGTCAAACCTGGTTTCAAGCCATTCTGTTTTTGCTAGCTGGATTTGTGGCTTTAGCGCTATTGGTGGGATACCGAACCCGGTTAGCAGCGATCGCAACTTGGGCGCTGATGGTATCTCTCCACAACCGAAACCCAGCTTTGATTTTCGCGGCGGATGATGTAATTCGCGCGCTGCTTTTCTGGGCAATGTTTTTGCCCTTGGGCGCTTATTACTCGATTGACAGTGCCCTAAATACATCTACCCAAAAATTACCCAAGCGCATCCTCTCCGGTGCCACCCTAGCACTTACGCTACAGCAATGCTTTATCTACATCTTTTCGGCGGCTTTTAAAGCGAAGAGTCCACTTTGGTGGCCTGATGGCAGTGCGGTTTACTATGCTTTGAGTTTCGACCAATACGCTACACCCTTTGGTCAATTCCTACTTAGCCTGCCTTCTGCACTTTTAGTCTTGCTCACCTTTAGCGCCCTGTGGTTAGAAACCCTTGGCCCCTTGTTCCTCTTCGTTCCCTTCCGTACCAGTTTTTTCCGCTGCTGTGCAGTTATCTCGTTTATCCTCTTACATATCGGGTTTGGCTTGTCGTTTGTGCTGGGAATTTTTCCGTTTCTCAGCACAGCCAGTTGGCTAGCTTTCATCCCGACTGAAGTTTGGGACTCGGTATCTAAGCGGCTGTATACCCCAGAACGAGCCGGACTCCAGATTTACTATGATGCCGACTGTGGCTTCTGCAAGAAGGTTGTCCACCTGATTCGCACTTTCTTGATATTGCCTGCACAGACGCCACTGCTCTTAGCTCAGGACGATCCCTCGATTTTTGCAGATATGCAAGCGAAAAATTCTTGGGTAGTAGTGGATTGGCAAGGAAACAGGCATTTTAAGTGGGAAGCGATCGCTTACGTTTGTAGTTTATCCCCAATATTTAAGCCACTGGTTCCCCTTCTCAAATGGGGGCCTGTGATGTCTGTAGGAACGAAATTTTACGAGACAATTGCATCTAACCGTAGGGCTGCTGGTAACTTTACAAAACCCTTCAAGTTCCGTCCCCTTGAAGTACGTTCTTCGCGACCGATGAATATAGTGACGTTACTCTTGCTAGCTTATGTCACTATCTGGAACTTCAGAAGTTTTGCTCCTGAGAAATTTAATCGAAAAGCCTTAAATTCGATTGACTGGATTAGCCGAATTTTGAGGGTAGATCAATCTTGGAGTATTTTTGCCCCCGCTCCCCCCAGAGATGATGGTTGGCACGTAATCCCAGGCAAGTTGAAAGATGGAACTGAAGTTAATGTTTTGAGAGATGGGGAGCCTGTAAGTTGGGAAAAGCCGAGTCGGAAGAGTCGAAACGCCCTCTATCAAAATATGCAATGGCGCACCTATTTCATAAACCTCAATCGCGCCATCGGCAAACAGCTTTATCCCTACTATGGACAATACCTCTGCCGCGACTGGAACGCTCGGTACCAAGGTTCAAAACAACTAGATAACTTTGAAATTGACTTTATGAACGAGAGAACCGTGCCACCCGGTCAACCTCAGAATGTCGAGAAGAAGCCCGCTTGGCAGCAATCCTGCTCACAGAATCCCGAACAAAACAAGTAAGAGGCATCAAAGAAAAAGTTTGCTTTGACAAGCGTAAAACACTTATCATTCAAATTTTTTCCAGTCGGTTGACCGGATAAAACTTACTATTTAAAGTTTGCGTTTTGCCAGTCACATCGGCTCTGTCTTTCTTCGTCCTAACTTGATATCTAGCGCTATTGTTAAACATTTAAAATGCTTAAATTCAAATTTTGGGATCTTGATAGCAAGAATAAGCAAAAACTTAAAGCTTATTTAAGTATATTTATTTTTTTTTGGACGCTCTTTATATTGAGTAATTGCGGATTTGATTATGCCGAAGGCTCCTTCCACTACAAACTTGCAGAACATATTGTTAGCACTGGGCAATTAGGTTTTGATACTCCACAAGAGGGAATTTTTTCAATAGCACCCAATGGGAGAACTTATGCTTCCCAAGAAATCGGTAATACAATATTTTTTCTACCTACCGCCTTTATTAATGTAATTTTAGAAAGGATTTTAGCTCCTTTCACTACGGTAAAAGTTATATCTATAACGAAGGAATTTATACGTTCATTTCAGCCCGGGTTTTATTCTGCACTCACAGTCACTGCTTTTTTCGGTATCTTGCGGTTTCAGTTTGGTCAAGCTATCTTACCCAGCTTTATCGCAACCTTATGCCTAGCCGTCAGCACTTATTTTTGGACTTATACCAGAGAATCCTTTGATGGAGTTCTCTGTTCTACATTATTGACTACATCTTTTCTGCTGTTATTAAATTTTAGAAACAACAAAAAAAATCAGTATTTAATACTAGCTTTTATTTGTTTGGGTTTTTCTTTAATTACTAGAATTTCCATGATTTTAGCTATAGTAGCTTCACTTGGTTATCTAGTACTTATTAGCAGACTATCTTTGCTCAGGCGAGCAAAGAATGTTGCCACTGCATTACTGATAATCTTCCCTTTTTTAGTATGGCAATCATGGTACAACCATCTAAGAACTGGATTTTTCTACCTTTCCCCGGTTCAAACAGACGCCAAATATTTGGGTAACAATGCGTTGGATGGAAATATCTTTATAGGATTGACAGGTCTTTTGCTGAGTCCTGGAAAAAGCATATTTATATATGCCCCTTTATTAATCCTATCTGTTGTTCTATTTAGAAAATTCTTTAAGGAGCATAAAAAAGAAGCTTTGTATATATTGGTACTGACAATAGCTTGGTTTCTACTGCATGCAAGATTAAGGAGTTGGTATGGTGGCGGAGGATGGGGACCCCGTTATCTAGTGACCATCCTGCCCATTCTCTTTTTGCCCTTTGCAACCAATATGGAATATGTTTTACAAAGAACCTCGTTGAAGCTCTCAGCAATTTTTCTAGCTGGTTTTGGTTTCATTCTCTCATTTTCATCAATTCTTTCACATTGGTACTGGAGACTAGAATTCGCTAGAAAAGATGAAGTAGCCTATGTCTGGAAGTTCTCAAATAGCCAGTCATTGGATATGTTGAAGAGTGCAGCGAGAAATCTTCTCAATTCCTTTAAAATTGCTACTCATTCTCCAGGAATTCAAAACCAAAATTTATGGTATTTAAATTCAGGCATAGAAGCTTACGGTAGTCATACTGTAAATCTCTGGCCTAACTCTCTTGTGTTTATCGGTGTTCCTTGGTATTTAGTAGCGACTTCAGTCGCCTTTTTATTGTTGATGATGTACTTATCTATTCGGAACATTTTTAATCTGGAAGATACTAGCAAAATGGCAGATTAAATTAATTTAAGTGACAAAAAGAAAGAATAACTTTTTTAAGGAATAGGGTTAAACCAGTGTTCAATCTTAAGAAGAATCCAGCCAACATTACTGCATATACTTTAATCGTATTATCCTTAGTTTTTGGATTTTTTATACGCCTATTCAGTGTTCTCAGATATACCACTTTTTTTTATTACGATCAGGCCAGAGATGCTGAAATCTACATGAAGATGTGGCAAGGAAATTGGCCTATATTAGGCCCTTCTGCCTCTGTCGGAGGATATCATCTACCGCCTCTTTATTATTATCTAGTTTTTCCTTTTACTATATTTGGCTCAGATCCAGTTTTTACAGCTGTACCTAATGCATTATTCTCTTTTTTCTCTATTCCGCTTTTAATTTATTTAGTTTATGAACTATTAGAAAATGTTGAATTTTCCAAACGCCTTCTTCTGGCAGGCTTAGCAGGTTTTTGGTACAGTCTAATCTTCGGAGAAATTTTTATAAGTACGTTCCAGTGGAACCCCAGCCCTATTATATTTTTTCTGCTTTGTTTTACTTTACTCTATAAATACCAGTTGGAAGCTAGATTTTCTCTAGTTCCTCAATGCTTCTCCTGGATACTTTATGGGATTGTTTTAGCCATATTAATTAGCTTGCATTCCACAACTCTTTTTGTAATGCCAGTAGTTTTTATTGCCAGCTCTATTTTATTCATCTCAAAAAACCGCAGAACTCCTATTAGGTTTTTACTGCCTATCTTGTCCGTTTTAGCAGCATTTGTAGCTTTGTTTCCTTATTGGAAAGGAGAACTTAGTCGCGGTTGGTTGAATACCAAACAAATTATCGCTACTTTAACCAGCTCTAATCAAGAAGCTAATTCTAATATCTTAAGTAAGATTGGTAGGCTGGTATTTAATTATGTTGAACTAGGACAACAAGCCTATTTTACTGGAGAAGGTTGGTTTTATATTTTAACCTCTATTATTTTCTTAACAGTGGTTTTAACGGTAGCAATAGCCAAGTTTAAAGGGAACAAAACTATTTTTGCTTTTTTAGCATTTACTTGGTCTATTTATCTATATGCTGCTTCAAATTATCAAGGAATTTATTACATTCATTACAAACTTTTAATTTTAATCTCTCCAATGGTTTTGGCTGTCTTGAGTTTAGCTTACTTAGATTTATCTAAGAAAGCAGATAAATCTTTAAGTGCTTTTTTAATTGCAGGTATAGCTCTATCAATCTTGATTAATGCGAGTTATGACTATCAGTATTTAACCAGCAAATATAGCCAAAATAGACTGGTATCTACTTCGGACATTACTCAAATTTTAAGTCAATTACCTGCAAACTCAACAATCTGTACATTTGATCCGAAACCTGTCGGTTGGATGTCAATGTACCAGCCCTATAAATATATCGATCAATATATCACTAAAAAGAATTTCAATATTGTTAAAACTTTTTGTCAAGCAGGGAACTACCTAATTTATCCAAAGTCCTATATGGTACAACGTACTGATAACCTTTTTCCAGTTTTTAATGTTTATAGAAATCCAGATTTAACACAAGCTCATAGTACAGTTTTAGAAACTCAAGTTGCTGAGGTTCATCTTCTCCAGTAAAAGAGACCTTATTTTTGGGTAGGTTAAATATTTAGGGACTGAAATGGACGGACTAACCTCATGATGAAAATACAGGAATCGAGCCACAGGTTTTATTCAAAAGAGGTACGATTTTTTATCGCAATTTTATTAATCATAGGTCTTTTCTTTCGATTCGCTAACCTTGAAAAAAAAGTTTATTGGGGCGATGAAAGTAGCACTTCACGTCGGATTTCAGGTTATACCTTAGAAGAAGTTAAGCAGGAAGCTTCTAGCACTGGTGCAATCCCTGTAAAGGATTTGCAGAAATATCAGCGCCCTAATACTGAAAAAGATTTAACTGATATGATTAATTCTTTAGCAGCAACTGCTGAACATCCACCACTCTATTTTTTGTTAGCTCGGTTTTGGGCACAGTTGTGGGGAAACTCGGTGGCAGTGATGAGAAGCCTACCTGCTTTGATTAGTCTGCTTGCGTTTCCTTGTATTTATTGGCTATGTGTAGAATTATTTGAATTGCCTCTGGTGGGATGGATGGCAACCGGGCTGGTAGCTATTTCACCATTTCATATCTTATATGCTCAGGAAGCTCGTCAGTATAGCCTGTGGACTGTAGCAATTTTAATATCTAGTGCATCGCTTCTAAGAGCGATGCGAGTAAAAACAAAATCCGCTTGGGCTATGTATGCAGCAACCTTAATTTTAGGTCTTTATTCTCATTTATTTTTCCTGTTGACTGCCATTAGTCATGGAGTCTATGTATTTTCGCTAGAAAAGTTTCGAGCAAGTAAAACATTCATCTCCTATCTGCTAGCATCTTTAACAGCTATCTTACTTTTTATACCTTGGCTTCTGATTGCTCTTGCTAATTTGTCAACAGTCGATGAAGCAACCGAGTGGATGCGATCGACTTTTCCGATACAATCTTTAGTAAGAACGTGGATTTTAAATCTTAGTCGTATTTTTGTGGATTTTAATTACAGTTTTAAATATAGAAATTTTGGATTATATATTGCAATTTTTCTCTCGTTGATTTTAGTAATTTATGCAATTTACTTTCTTTGCCGCCGGACTGAAAAGCACGTTTGGTTGTTTATCTTGACGATGCTTGGAGTTACTGCAATCGCATTGACACTACCAGATTTAATCTCTGGAGGAAGACGCTCTGCTGTTGCTCGTTATCTTATCCCTTGTTACTTAGCAATAGAAATCGCAATTGCCTACCTACTTGCTGCTAAAATATCCTCATTTTCTGCTAAAAACTGGCAGCGGTGGCTATGGCAAATTGCTACAGTCGTCATCATTTCGGGAGGAGTTTTATCCAGCGCAGTCAGTTCTCAAGCACAAGAATGGTGGAATAAATATAACAGTTGTCACTATAAAGAAATCGCTCAGATTGTTAACCAGGCTAATTATCCACTTTATATCTGGTACAACTTACCTCCTTTTTCCTTGACTTACCTACTCGATCCCAAAGTTAAACTTCAGTCAGTTTCTAATCAACCTGTTCTTAAACCAGGTGAAGAGATTGACAGCAAGTTACCTATAAATTCTATTGCTAATGATTTCAGTGATGTATTTGTGGATTCTAAAAAGGCTTTGAAGGCTGTTCTCGATCGAGAACCAAGCTACCAGATAAAGAAAGTATATGAGTGGGAACAGCAGATAGATCCTGTTTACATTACGAAGACTACTCTCTGGCATTTAGCAAAACAGTAATGATTAGAAAAGTTGATTTTTTAAAATTGTCTGTTTAGCAAATTACAGCGCGATCACTCACCATACCAAAATTGCCGCTAACCTAGCATCGTTGTCTCGTGCAATTGCCTTGCCCTGGGTGGGAATCTGCCTGAGCTACCCTAGAATTGTAGGCTTCGGCTTCTTACCCAAAGGAGCAGAAATTTTTCTAACCTTTACCTTGTCTTGCTCTAAAAGTATTTTGATTTGCCAAAACCGCAGCTGCCGCAAGCAGGGTGCAGCTAAAGTTTTGGCAGCTTTCCAGGCGTCTGAAGTTCCCGACGTCACTGTAACAGGTAGCCAATGCTTAGGACAATGTGGCAACGGTCCTATGGTATTGGTGATGCCAGAAGAGGTTTGGTACAACCACGTCCATCCCGATGAAGTGCCAACAGTGATAGAACGACATTTGCGGGGCGGAAAACCTGTTGCAGCAATGCTTTATGGCAAATTTCACCAGCGTTCGTAGCGTATTGCCCCTAAACGTAGTCGTGTGTCACGAATGGCACCGCGACGAGTTCACCCTCGCTTTCCCCTACTTGTACTTTCAGCCCTTCACCACCGGCTTTGGTGCGGACGTAGCCGAGTCCAAAGGAACCTTGGTCGGTTTCGGTATAGCTGGTAAGTTTGCCGACTTTTTCCTCTCCAACGCTAATTACACTTCCTGGTTGGGCGGGTGTGTTGAGTCGGACGCCCCAAAGGTGTTGTTTGACCCCTTTATAAGTGTTTAAACGGGCAATTGTCTCCTGTCCGATGTAGCAGCCTTTTTCAAAGGAGATGGTTTGCCACAACCCTGCCTCTAGAGGATTGTAATCTTCAGTGAGTTCAAGGTCAGGTGCGGGGCGTCCTTGTTCAATTCGCAGATGTTCCCAGACGCGATCGCTCATCGGCACTGCCCCAGCTTGCGCTAAAGTATTCCACAGCGTTTCCTTATCAGCAGCAGAGAGAATCAGCGTGTATCCCGGCGTTGCCAAACCGCTGCCCACAGCTACCCGCACCTCGATATCCCCCACTGTCAATTGCTGATGAGAACCATCAGGTTGACCAATCATGGCACCCGCACCCAACTGTTCTAAGAGGGCATCACTCCCTGGCCCAATCAAGCTGAAGCTTGCAGTATTATCAGTTACATCGGTTAACTGCACCTTGTCGGCGAAAAAAATGTATTGGTCTAGCCATTTGAGCAGCTTCTCGCGCCGATTGGGTGAAACCAGCAGCAGGACTGCATCTTCCATCACATAGGCGGTGGTTAAGTCAATCGTTCGCGCTGTTGATGTGACAAAAACCGTATCGCAGCCTTGTCCTGGCTTGAGTCGCTGGAAATCGTTTGTACTCTGGTTGTGCAAAAATCGGATGCGATCGCCTTCGGAAACTTGAATCCGTCCCCAATGAGAGCGATCGCATACAGCAACCCCCTCCCGCGCCGCTTGGATAGCTGCTGCACTCTTGTCGTCAAAATTGCCGTCAATTGCAGATGTAGGCATGGTGATTGTTGCTAATCGTTTCAATTTTTACCTAGCATTTCTGCTAGTTTCTCTGACTTGAAAATCTTATCAAATAAGACTAATCAGCTTCAATCCGGTATTCAATATGAAGCTAACATACTGTGCAAATCGCTCTGAGTAAGGATATCAGGCAATAGTTACTGCTGAAATTGGGATAATAACCAAGCACCCACTAAGCTTTGATTTTCTTGGCGACTGCGCTGCAAAGCTTCTACTAGCACCGAAATCGCTAATCCCGGCAATACCTGAGACTCAGTAATTCTTTGACTTCCCCCAGCAGAGGTGATGGTAAAAGCAATAATTCTGATGTTCGCAACATCTACCACCCAATATTCCGCCACTCCTAAATCTTCGTATAGTAGCCGTTTTTGCCCGATATCATCAGATAGTGAAGTATTAGCAATTTCAATTACTAAATCTGGCGCTGGATATTGGTCTAAGTCAATGATTGAGGTTCCCCAAGGGATTACATCAGCATTTTCACCAATATAATAAGACACATCTGGTTGACTTTCTTGAACGCCTGTTTTTCTGAATGTACAGTTATCCCGTCCATTTATAGGAATGCCTTTGAGGGTAGCAAACAGGTTAGCAGCAAAGATAATAATAGTGTGATCGCTGGCGTGGTCAGAGCCGATAGGTGACATTTCTATCCTCAATTGTCCATTGTGGTAATAGCCTTTCGCTTGTTCTAGTTGCGGGTCTTCAATCGCATGGATATATTCATCCCAACTGGCTACAACCCAAGTATTTGTCGATATTTTTGTTTGTAATCCACTCATAGTTAAGGTTTTTTATAACGTGATTTAATGGGTATCTTTTTTTCTAAAAAGGCATTTGATCCCAAGCAGCATTTATCAAAAGCTTACCAAAATAAATTATAACTTCTTGTAAAACTTCACTTGAACGAATACACATCTGCCATGTGTAGGGAAAAAGTTTATTTTCATTAAGTATTAGATAAGTGTCGCTATTACTCAGGTTTTCCGGGCAAAACTCATCTAAAATAATGCTCGGTAAAACTTTATCGTAATGGTCATCACCATAGAGCCAAGTTTCGACTTCATTCAGATAAAAAGTACCTATTGTATGACCTTCCACTTCTAAAAGGTTCCAATAGTTAGGGTGTAATAACTCTAAAAAAACATCCTTTTTAGAAGGCAAGACCAAAAACTTTCCTGCTATAACCTCCTCAGCTTCTTCTAAAACTTTACTATCTATCCAATATTTTAGTATTAGTAAATATGGTTCTAATATGTAATGAGGAATACAAAGACTTAAACTATCTTCGTGTTGGAATAAAATTAGTTGATGGCGTTTATCTCCGTCATAAGGAGCATGGAATCGATAGCCTCTGTTTTGCAATGAACCAGTCATCTTAAACAATTTATTGAAACCCAGTTTTTCTAGCATACTGGTAGCCAACAACATTAGAGTCTCCCCTGTTTCATTCTCCTTCATGCTTGATGAGATTAAGTTAGGTACATCATTTTGCTTTACTTGTTCCAAGTCGTCATCATCTAGTTGCATGCTGAAAGCACTAAAGAGACAGCGAATAGACTCCTTATCAACTCCTTTTTCACCTTTCAATATTTTCCTAATAGTGCCAGTGTCTAAACCATCCTCTTTAAAAGTACGGGTCAGGTCTCGTATTTTTTCCTGAGTACACCGCTCACCATGCTGAGTTTCCCGCTCTCGCTTCGCCTCATTGAGCTTTTTCGCTCCTTTAGGAGTGAGGATGTAACCACGATTACGTTTTGGCATTTGTAGAGGCAATAGTTGACGTAGCTTAAATTCCCGATGCGGATGTTTAGGTTAACTTTCGGGAAGATAAGGGATTTCTCCTGATCTTAAGCCAGTTAGCCTATTTCAGCAATTGAAGTGTCTAGAGATTGGAAAGATTGTCATTACTGACTTTGCCAAAGGGTAGCAGAAAACTTTAAATTCACGGTTTAACTGCTTGGACTTCGCTGGATTAGCCTTGATCGAACCTGCATACTGTACTCAGTTATTTAGTAGAGAGATCAATCAAGATGACCCCAGAAGCTATTAAAAACATTACCTTTTTTCCTGCTAGCTTCGATATCATCAGCCTATTAACATTGCAGAAACAGCAGGCACATTGCCAAAAATGCCTTGCTGTCTTGCCTAGAATGCGGCGGAACCAGAAGCGGCAGATTTACTGCCCAGTGTGCCAAGTTCAGTATGTCACTTACAGCAATTTCCAAATCGAGCAATTTCAGTCTTATTTCCGGAAGCAATGTCTTTATATTGAGATAAAAGACCCAATCGAACACTGCAAGCAGCTGGCAATGATAGCGAGTAATGTAATGCACAGTCCAGACTATCCACCGCTTCAAGGCTTGTTACAAGCATTTAACCAAGCACAGTGTTTTGTCCATGTCACCAGTTGGGGGATTAGCCATCAATTTTTGGGCTTTCTGAAAATGGCAGCACAGCGGGTTAAAGTACGAGGAATTGTCTCTTTACCTCCCGATCAAGCTTGGCTATTACCTGAATTAGAGTGCTATAAAAACGAAGCACCAAATCTGGAAATAAAAGCTGTTTGCGCCTCAAGTCACAGATGGGATGAACTACCTCATCAAAAATTAGTCGTGATTGATGGCTTACTGGCTTTTAAAGGTAGCGCTAATCTCACCCAAACTGCGTGGCGGAAAGCTGAAAAAGGTCTTGACGAGTTAGAAGTTATCACCGATGTTGAAAAGGTTATCAACCTGCACAACCGCTACTTTTCACCTGTTTGGGCTGACTTGAGCGAATACGGCGACGCGATCGCAATCAGCATAAATAATCTGTCTGACGAGACTGCCGCTTGAAGAAAAAGCGATCGCGTTCTTTCCTAACCTTTCAACTTGCGGTCAACTTGCGGACTTTTTAACTAGCTGGTAAGTCCGCAAACACCTTCTCTACTAGCTGTCGCGCTTTAGCGTCCAAGAGGTTCCAATCTACATCGCCAGTGTCCTCTTCAATTAAGCTAGTATCAATCTCAATTTCCTGATTTTCTGGGTGAGCGATCGCTTGCGTGTAATTGCGAAAACAGACTTGATAACAAAGTTCCCACAAATCAACAGTAACTTGCTGGTCTTGATGCTTCAAACAAAGTAGATAACCAGGATAGGGATTAGGCATTGCTACCAATGCTTGTTCTATCTCCGCAGCTTCCTCTGGAGAAGCAGATGCAAGCTGTTCTCTTAATAACGTAAAAGTGGTTTTAGTTTCCTCCGGCGTCCCCTCAGGCCAAATCAACACATCTTGGTAAGTTCCCTTCCAGTTTGATTGGTCTAGCTGTTTGCGAATCTGGTCGATGATTCGGATAAAAGCTGGTTGCATGAGCAATTCAGCTTGCTCCCAACTGGTAATATTTGTGAACTTTGGCATCATTTTTATCTTATAAAATTGAAAAAAATGTGATAGAAAAAACTTAAGGTTGAGGTGAAGATGGTGACGAGACTGGAGCTTCTCGCTGTACCGTTTCGACTTGACTAACTTGAAAAATCAAGGTAAAAGGTTGACCCATCTTTTTGGCAACAAATTCTTCCAACAATCGCACTTGTTTAGGAGTTAAAACTTGCTCAGCGCGAACAGTAAGATAAACTTTAGGGGGGTTTGTTAACCAGTTGGACTCAGTTTTAACCAGTTCTACTCGCTGAAAAGTAATCGTATTCTTCAGTAGCGCCTGCTTCAAACTCGCTTCTAGTCGGGCTTGCCGGAGTAATTCTACAAAACTGATCCCTAAAGGAATCAAAAGAATCGCCGTCAAGGCAAGCGTCCAACTTAGGGCTTTCCTTGCTTTCGCTAGAGGGGTGTAGCCGGACAATAAAAAAGTCAGCATACAGGCAAGGGTAATCCCCAGCAAGTTCGTCATGTACAGCAGCGCTGCACCCAGACTCAGCGACCAATTCGCTTGGGCAAGCCCCAAACCAATGACACAAACCGGAGGCATCAGCGCCACAGCGATCGCAGTTCCCGCCAAAGTCCCAGAAATTTTGGGCTGCACTTTCGCAAAGCCACTAATGCCTCCAGCGACCACAGCAATTCCCAAATCGAGTAGAGTCGGTCTAGAGCGAGACAGCACTTCGCTGCCAAATTCTGGGAGTCCGACAAAGGAACCCAGAAGCATCGCTAAAACAATCGCCAGACACGTCCCCACGACGACCGCAACCAACCCTTTGCGAAACAGAATTACGTCGCCTTCTAAAGCGGCAAAGGCTAATCCGCGAATAGGGAACATCAACGGGGCAACGATCATCGCACCAATAATGACAGCCGCACTGTTAGTCAACAATCCCAAAGTAGCGATCGCGCAGGAACCAATAATCAACACGATGTAGTTCAAATCCATCGTAGATTCTTCCAACAGCCCCTCTCGCTGCACGCCTAACTCCTGCTGTGCCTTTCGTCGCCATCGCCGATATTTCGACCACTTCCAATGAATATTTTTTAGCAAATGAAAATAATACCCTAAAATTCTATCTGAAGCCTGATAAAAGCTCCGCTTGAGGCTCAATATTCACAATGATCGCAATCCCTCCGCAAAATTTAGCTACTTCTCTGGGTGGAAATCAGCAGTGAATTATCGGTGTTTACAGGCACGCTTCCCGAACGCTTCACACTCCAATCTGAAAAAATAGTGAAATCTTTGACAAACTCTGCGGATTCGTTGGGTTTATCCGAGTGGTATTAATATTGAGCGTACATTCTTTTTTCGGCAGGTCGCACCATGATCGGGCGTTTATTAGACCAGCGTTACCAAGTTGTCCAAGCCTTAGGTGCCGGTGGATTCGGAAAAACCTACATCGCCAAAGACACCCGCCGTCCTGGTGCCCCAACTTGTGTTGTCAAGCACCTCAAGCCTGCTAGTAGCGACCCTCATTTTTTGGAAACGGCTAGACGGTTATTCACTAGCGAAGCCGAAACTCTAGAACAACTGGGAAATCACGACCAAATTCCTAGATTATTAGCCAACTTTGAAGAAAACCAAGAATTTTACTTAGTCCAAGAGTTCATCGATGGGCATCCCCTTAGCGCCGAACTCTCACCCAGTTATCGTTGGGAAGAAGGTCAAGTCATCCAGATGCTGCAACAAGTCTTGAGCGTTTTGGAATTTGTCCACTACAACGGCGTCATCCACCGCGACATCAAACCAGATAACATAATCCGACGCAACTCAGATAGCAAGCTAGTTTTAGTTGACTTTGGCGCAGTCAAGCTACTGCGAACTCAAACACTCATCAATCAAGCACAAGCCAGTGCCACCGTTGCTATTGGCACTCCCGGCTATATGCCAACCGAACAAGCGCAAGGCAGACCCCGCCCCAATAGCGATATTTATGCTTTGGGTATGATTGGCATCCAGGCACTGACGGGATTGATGCCGCTACAATTGCACGAAGATCCCCAGACAGGCGAGATTCTCTGGCAGCATCTAGTGGCGGTCAGTCCAGGGTTAGCAGGTTTTTTAACAAAAATGACCCGCTACCACTTCAAAGACCGCTATCAGTCAGCGACGGAAGCACTACAGGAATTGCAACAGCTAGCCTATGGGGGTGGACAGCAAGCTGTGGGGGTTGGATATCCACCCATCGGGTACACACCCGCTCCCCCACCGCCGCCAACCCCACCGTCTGAACAGAAAACTCTTCCAGTCGTTCCTCCCCAACCCACGCCACAACCTACTCGACAACCAATTAGTCAAGAGTACAATCCGCCTGTTGTTGCTCCCTCGTCTAATAAATTTCCCCTCGTGATGGGGGTCGGTGTAACTGCTTTGGTGTTTTTGCTAGGAGGATTTTTCTTATTTGATCAACTGCAATCTAGTAATGATAGAAAGTCTAATAGTAATAACAATGAAGTGGTAGAAAAACCACAAGACACTTGCAAAGTTTCAGAGGGTCCCTTAAATGTACGTTCTAGACCTAACGCTACGGTAGTAGGCAGCGTCAAACAAGGGACAATTTTATCTGTTACCGGGACTGAAAAAAATGGGTGGGTGCCGATTAGTTCGCCCGTAAAGGGATGGGTCTTTAGCAAATTTATCGATTGTGGCTCATCTGCCTCAGCAACTCCCAAGCCTTCTCCCACAACAACTCCCAAACCTTCTCCAGAAACGCCGAAACCTGTCGTCGATCGAGGACGGGAGATTATTGCACAGGCAACAGAAAAATTTCAGGCAGGAGATTTAGGCGGTGCGATCGCTCTTGTTAGATCCATTCCTGCTAACAGTCCTGCTTTCGGACAAGCGAGGGAAGCGCTGCAAGAGTGGCCCCTGAATTGGTCAGTTGCAGAAGGGATATATAAGGATGCCCAAAGAGCTTTCGAGCAAGGTCGTTGGCAAGACGTCATTTCTGCTGCAAAAGATCCTGGACTTCCGCAGATTAAATTTTGGCAAGATCAGTTACGCCAATTAGCGGCACAAGCCGAGCAAAAACAGAACGAACAAACACCGTCTCCCAGCCCCAGCGAAAGCCCCGCCGAGAGTCCCAGCCCTACTGAAAGTCCTAGTCCAACTGAGAGTCCCAGTCCCAGCGAAAGCCCTAGCCCCACGGAGAGTCCGGCAACTGAGCCTTCCTTGTGACGACACTCAGATAAGTGCTAAGCGATCGCTTTCCGCTCAAATCGGGCACATTTCCCTACTTGCTCTCATCGGGAGGTGGAGGGAAAGGCACCAGCGCCGCTTGGAAGAAATAAACGCGACCGCAATATTGCGACCTGTTAGAACAGATCGTTTCTATCGCCACATTATTGACATTAGTAACATCAAATGACATGGAATCTTTCTGCCCAGGAGCAATCGTGCGAGAATGCTTACGCTGTCCATCTAAATAAATATTGACCGTGGTGGGAGGACTACCGCTGTCGTTATCCCGCATTCCATATTCCAAATTCAGAGTTTGGAAGTAAGTGTCATAACCCTCCGGCATGATTCTACAGGTCATCGACACAAAAGCATTGCCTGGAGCCAGACTGAGACGGCTGGTGTAGACGGCTCTACCCACAGCAACATCTGACTTATAAGGACGCCAACGACCAGGGCCAGTACTCACACATTTAGTCTCTGGTAGAGAGACCGTACGCCGTGCCTGTACAGCTTGATTGCCCAGAGTCGCCAAGACAAAGGACAGCAGCCCGCCAACAAGAAGTTGACTGATCAACTTGGTTTTTTGCATGGAGAGATCGCCAAGTTAAGAGGTAACAATCTTTACTAATGATACCGAATCCCCAGCCCCTGAATTGGCACCAACTCCAATAATAATCAGAATGCGAGCGTTTGGGTTAGAGAAAGCGCGATCGCAATGGGCTGACTGACAAATCAGATCGGACTAAAGGCGAGATCCCGGAATTCTTAGAGAAGTCCGGGATCTAAACCGCTGGCATCTCACCACTCAAATAAGACTGCAATATAAAATGCCTGCAACGCTCCAAACCCCTAAGAGATAGCGCTAGTGGGTGCTAAATACCCTAGCGGCAGCAGCAACACCGGCACCAGGAGTAAAGCCTTCGTATCCGACTTCTCGCAGTGTCGCTTCCAAAGCGGCAACGGCAGCGAGAATATCGCGATCGCTCACAAAACCCAAGTGACCAATCCGGAAGATTTTGCCTTTGAGATGGTCTTGTCCGCCAGCCAGGACGATGTCGAACCGCTTTTTCATCACGCTACGGATTTGCTCCGAATCCACCCCAGTCGGTGCCACAGCGGTAATCGCCGGACTACCTGCACCTTCAGGCGCAAACAGCGGCAACGAGAGCGCATTCATCGCCTCGCGGGTCGCCGTCATCAGCCGTTGGTGACGGGCAAAAATCGACTCCAAACCCTCGGCTTTCATCATTTTGAGGGCAACGTGCAGCCCCACAAATAAGTTCACCGGAGGGGTAAAGGGAGTCGTGTTTTTGGCGGCATCTTTGCGGTACTTGCCCAAATCCAAGTAGTAGCGGGGCAACTTAGCCGTTTTGTAAGCTTCCCAAGCTTTCGGGCTCACAGAGACAAACGCGAGTCCTGGGGGAATCATGTAACCTTTTTGGGAGCCAGACCCCACCACATCAATGCCCCATTCATCAATCGGCAGATTCACCGCTCCCAAGCTGGTAACAGCGTCAACGATCATTAAAGCTTCACCGTGGCCTTTGACGTGACGATTGATCGTTTCCAGGTCGTTGAGAACGCCGGTAGATGTCTCGCTATGGGTGACAATGACCGCTTTGATTTGTTTATCTGTATCGGCTTCGAGTTTTTCCCGGAATTGTTCTGGGTCGAGGGCTTGACCCCACTCAGCTTTTACCGTATCAACATTCAGACCAAAAGCTTGGCTAAGTTCTGCCCAGCGATCGCCAAATTTGCCATTACAGCCAACCAAAACGCGATCGCCTGGACTCAGGAAGTTAATGATGCCAGCTTCCATCGCCCCCGTGCCACTGGCAGTTAACATCAGCACGTCATTCTCGGTTTGGTGCAACCATTTCAGGTTTTGCGTCACCTCAGCCATCAGTTTGCTAAATTCACTGCTGCGGTGCCCAAATGGATGCTTGGCTAAGGCGAGTAATACCTGTTCCGGCACTGGTGTTGGGCCGGGAATCATCAACATTAACTTATCGTCCATCGATCTGTCCTTAAACTTGAAGAGCGCATACTCCAGAATCGCATATCTTTTCCAATCCATTCACCAATTAGCAATCAGCTTTTTAGCTTTTCGGAGTAATTGAGTAATCGATAGTCAGTAGTGGGTAATCGGTTTACAGTCTCTTTACGAGCTAGTACTGACAAGTAAGGAGTTAATAACTACTAAAAGATTGACAAAAAGCCAAATCTTTACTCTAATGTCTCCGGTGGAATTTTTCTTAAAAAAGCGGGAAGGTCTACCTGTAAATGTTTGTTGGGTTGAGGAGATGATAAAGGAGTTCGGTTGATTGGCTGAGGAATCTCAGCCACAGTTGGGGGTTCTATTGCCATCAGCAGTTCTTCGAGATCCTCAGGGCTATCTGCTAGCACTCGTTGCAAGAAATCCTTTAGTTTTTGAGCGCTACGAAGGCTAGCATTGCAACGGTCTTTCCAGTACTGGATGGCGGCTTCGTACTCATTTGCTTGCTGGGCTTGCATGAGAATTTGCTCTTGCAGCGTCGCAGTGTGGGTTTCTAATTCACTTGTCTGGGCTTGATAGCGATCGCGCGACTCTGCTAAGTCGTGGCAAGCTTGTTGTAATCGAGCCTGAATTTTAGCTTGCTTGTCTAGCTGGTTTTCTAGGTCTTTAATCTGTCCGTGGAGAGCTTGAATGGTTGCATCCTGTTCAGCAACCAAGTCTTCAGTCTCGGAAAGGTTTGCCAGCAGTTGTTGCTGTTCTTCCAAAGTTTCGTTGGCTTCTTGGAGTTGATCTTCTAGCTGATTGATAACTGTAGCGCGATCGCTACATCGACGATAAAGCGCCTGCATTTGCTGCTCTTGCTCTAGCGCCTGCACCTCCAAACGCCTCACTACAGTTCGAGCTTCCAGAATTTGAAATTCTAGCTCCTGCACTCGTTGTTGCTGGGCTTCTAAGACTGTTTGCCGGTTCGCTAGCTCTTGTTCCAGCAGCGTTTGACTGTTTTGGCTAGTCTGACGGCTCTGAGCTAGCTGCCTTCGCAAACGTCCTAATTCCCCTTGCTGCGCCTCAGCTAAAGTTTCAATCGTCGCTAACAATTCTTGAACCGTTTCCTCTTTGAGAACCGCTTGCGATTGATGATTCTCTAGCGCTTGCTGCTGCTCGAAAAGCTGTTGCTTGAATTGATCGAGCGCCCGCTGTTGAAGATTTGCGGCTTCCTCTGTCGATGCTAGCTGAGTTTCTAAAAGATGTTGCTCGCTTAGTTGGAGCCTCAACTCACTGACACAAGCCTGGGATTCCTCCAACGCCTGCTCTAACTGATGAATGCGAGCTAACTGCTGCTGTTCTTGCGAAGGCGATCGCGCCAATTCCAGCGGTTCTGGAGGCTCCAGTTCACAGCATTGCCCTTGTGAGTCTTCTAACGAGGGTAATTCGCTGGGATGAGGCTGTGGAGTAGCAAGAGCATCCTTTGCCTCTGCGTCTGCTGAAGCTTCCTTTGCATTTAACCAAAAACGATCGGCTGAATCTGGTTCAGTCACTCCGAACCTCCCAGAAGTCAATAACGGTCTTGGAGCATCCAACAGCCATCTCGCATTTCCGAGTGATGAGTTAGCAGTTAGCAGTTCTCGGAGCGTTTATCACTGTTTATCACTTAAGTAAGTAGAAAGCATTGACCCTAATTTTAGGGCTTTCCGGCGATTTTTCTGTATTGAGGACGAAGCATCAGTGCCAGCATCTAGGCACAGAATTCAGGTATTTAACAATTCTGGCTTCGCCCCACACCCTTTCTAATCTCAATACCTTTTATACCTTGGGTTCTCGGTGTCCGGTGACAATATCTGGCGAAGGTGGTTGATCGAAGGCAATGTTATTCAGAGACCAACGGTAATCAATTGGTAAATTTGCTCGTTCGCAAGTTTGTTCGAGTTGCTTCTGTTGAGCCATTGCTTTGCGGAGAGTACCGATCAGCTGGTGAACTTGCTCCCGCACTGCCGGTTTTTGACTAACGGCGAACGAGGTGTGGCGTTCCAACACTTGCAGGAGTAATTCGTAGTGGATACGAGAGGGAAGAGGAATTGGCTCCATGAAACCTAATTTACCTATAGGGGTCAAGATATTGGGCAAGGATGAAGGCGGAAGGGGGAATGAAAAAGTTCTTTATTCAATCTTTCATCCTTCCTCCTCCCTCCTTTATCCTGCAAAAGGGTTTTCATTCTAGGAAAACAGCTTGGCGATGCCAACAGCAGGGTCGGACTGTTTCACCAAGGACTCACCAATCAGCACCGCATCAGCACCCGCTTGCACAACCAAGCGAAGGTCAGATGGCGTGTGCAGACCCGATTCGCTAACGACAGCGATCGCCCGATCGCGCAACTCGCTACCTCGCGCCGCTAAAATCTGGCAGGTTGTTTGTAAGTCTACGGAAAAATCTTCCAGATTGCGATTATTTATACCAACTAGCCTAACGCCTTCTAAGGATAATACCCGGTCTAATTCTGCTAGAGTATGCACTTCAATCAGCGGTGTCATACCCAAAGCATTGGTAATTTTGACAAAGTATTGGAGGTCTTGATCGCTCAGAATTGCTGCAATCAAGAGAACGGCATCGGCTCCGTGGCGTCGGGCGAGATAAATTTGGTAAGGATAGATTAGGAAATCCTTACATAAAACGGGCAAGTCTACGGCAGCGCGAACAGCCGTCAGATTTTCAAAACTCCCTTGAAAAAATTTTCGATCGGTCAAGACTGATAAACAGCTGGCTCCTCCTTGCTGGTAAGCAGTCGCGATCGCCACTGGGTCGAAATCTTCCCGAATCACACCTTTACTGGGAGAAGCCTTTTTGACTTCTGCAATCAAGGCAGGTTTTGTCTTCCCTTGCCGCAAAGCACCGATAAAATCACGAGGTGCAGGTGCAGACTGCACTTGACGCCGCAACTCCACTAAGGGCATGCGTTCTCGCATCTGGTCAACTTCCGTTTCTTTTTGCCAGACAATTTCCTCCAGAATGTGGCGGGGTTTGGCATCAGGTACGGCAACCTGATAGCGTAAAGTGCTGATGGCAATCGATGGATTTGGGGGACGGCGGCGAATTTGCATATTTCCTAGTTTGGCACAATTATTCATGGGGAATGGGGACTTGGTAGGGGTCATTTGTCAACGGTGATTCGTCATTCGTCGATTGCTGGTGACGAATGACAAATCACGAATGACTCTTCTCCCTAATGAGAACCTACAGCCCGTTTGTAAGCTTCATCCAATACTTCTGAGAGGGTAGGATGTGCGTGGACAAAATATGCCAGAGTCTGGACAGAATTGCGTTGAGCGATCGCGTTTGCGGCTTCGTGAATCAAATCCGCTGCATGCATTCCGATGATGTGGACGCCCAGCACTTCGCCTGTATCTTTGCGGTAGATGACTTTTGCCATCCCGTCGGCTTCCCCTTCTGCAATTGCTTTCGAGTTTCCTTTGAAATAACTCTTCGCCACTGCAACTTCAAATCCCTCCTCTTTCCCCATTTCTTTCGCCGCCAGTTCCGTCTTGCCGACAAAGCTAATTTCTGGGTGAGTAAAGGCGGCGGCGGGGATGCTGTGATAATCGATCAAACGGTGACGCCCGCAGATATTCTCTACCGCCACAACGCCTTGAGCCGACGCCGCATGAGCCAGCTGCATCTTGCCCGTCGCATCTCCAATTGCCCACAGGTGGGGCACGGGTTCGCCACTTGACAAGACTGCCATCCGGTCATCGACGGGGATAAAGCCTCTATTTGTCTCAACGCCGATAGCATCCAGCCCCAAGTCCTTAGTATCCGGAATGCGACCTGTAGCAACCAAGCAAGCGTCTACTTCTAGCACGTCCACAACTTCTTTCGTTTTGGCGTCGGCTAGCTCAATGACCACGGGAGAACCCGGTTTAACACTCTTCGCCAACGTGCCTACTTTCGTTTCAATGTCACGCGGCTTAATCAGCACTCTTTCGGCAATCGTGGCAATGTCCCGGTCAAACCCAGGCATCAGCTGGGGTAACGCTTCAATCATGGTGACTTCAGCGCCTAATGCGGTGTAAACATCTGAAAATTCTAGACCAATGTAACCGCTGCCAATAATCGCAATCCAGGAAGGTAGCGACTCCAATCTCACGCCGTCATCGCTGGTAAAAACAGTTTTGCCATCAATTTCAATTCCTGGTGGAACCCAAGGAATTGACCCAGATGCAATGATAATGTCTTTTGCCGTAACGGTTTTTTCACCCGATCCCGTGCTGATGGTGACTTTTTGCGGTCCCGCAATTTTCCCCCGACCTTGGAGAATTTCAACGTCCAGCCGTTTCAAACTGTTTGTCAAATCGCCGCGAAGCTTGGAGACAAGGTTGTTCGCATGGTCTGCGATCGCTTGTCGGTCAAACTCAACGCCTGCAACTTGAATCCCCAGTGATTTCAGATGGTGGGCATTGCGTAACTCTCGCACTCGACCGGATGCTGCCAACAAAGCTTTAGAAGGAATGCAGCCCCGATTCACGCAGGTGCCGCCCATATCGGCTGCTTCCACAATGGCGGTTTTGAGACCGCAGGAAACGGCGTGTAGGGCAGCGCCATGTCCGCCGACACCGGCTCCAATAATCACTAAATCGTAATCAAATCCTTGAGTCACGTTACTCTCCCCTAGACGACGATGCCCTCCTCATTTTCAGCTTGACCAACGGTGAGCGCAAGTCCCCAATCGGTTGTGGAGTGAAAGAGTGCAAGTTGTTCTCCTTACAATTTTCTCTAAAAAAATTACGAATGAGTCATCCCTTCAGCGGCGTGTTATATCTTAGAAACTAAAAGAAATCCAGCGATCGCTCAATTCGAGCGATCGCTGTCAATTACTAGGGTGCCCTGCCATCAAAAGCAGTGTTTGTGGAACCAGCGTAATGAATCAGAGTGACCAAGACCATCGTCGCGCCGCTGATCAAGCGTTTAGCGAATCGCTTGAGCAATTGCAGGATTTATTGGAATTGCCGGACAATCAGACGGCTCGATCCCAGTCAGAGTCGGACAGCGGTAATCATCAAAAAGAATTGACTGAAGCAGATGAGCTGGAACAAGCCGCTGCTGACATTGAGGAATATATGCAGAAAAAGACTAAATCATCGGGGAACGGATAGCGAGTAATTGGTTGGGAAAAGCGAAAAAAACCCTAACCATTGTTGACCCATAACTACTGATTAGCGGCTACTTCCTAACTTCTGCCATTCTGACGCTTTACTTCGTACAACATCAAAGCAGCTGCTACAGCCACGTTTAGCGACTCGACTCCTGGACTCAGGGGGATGGTCACTTGCACCTGTGCCAGTGAAACTAACTCTGAAGACAATCCAGCACCTTCATTGCCCATCAAAATCAGCGTGGGACGGCGTAAGTCTACCTCCCAGTAGGTTAAAGTCGCACTAGGCACAGTTGCCACGACTTGCATTCCTCGTTCCCGACACTGAGAGATATCTGCGATCAAATCGGAACTGATCCGCATCGGTAGCCGAAACCATTGTCCAGCAGAGGCTCGCAGCACCTTTGGATTGTCCAGATCCACACTATCTTCACTGACACACAACCAATCCGCACCCGCAGCGGCGGCAGTACGAATCATCGTGCCGAGGTTGCCCGGATCTTGCACGGTTTCCAAAATTAGCCCCAAACCCGTAACTGGCAATGGGGACACCTGGCGGCTCATCCGGGGTGCCGTAGCGATGACACCATCGGGTTGAATCGTGGTAGCGATCGCTTTCAGAACTTCCTCGCTTACCACTTCCGCCCTTTGGCACCGATTACAAGCTTCTTCCCACAGTTGCTGGTGACGTTCTTGCCATTGGGGCGTACAGCATACGGTTTCTAAGGGATAATCAGCCGCACAAGCTTCCTCCAGCAAATGCGTCCCTTCCAACAAAAATATTCGCTGCTCCCGCCGTTCCTTGGAGCGATGTAACTTGCGAATTTGCTTGACCAGAGGATTCTGGAGACTCGTCAACATCAACAAGAATTAGGACTGAGGACTGAGGACTGTAGGACTGAGAAAGTGTCAAAAGGCAAGAAAGAACTTTTTCCCAATCTGGCAAAGGATTGAGTTCTGAGTGTTACTAAGTGACGAAATTCTTTATTAGCGTCTGACTACATTAGCGTCTGACTACCCTATCTCGATCGCCACTTTTTTCCACTCAGTCCTCAGTCCTGATACCTCAGTCCTAAAAATGCGGAACCCGGGACTTGAACCCGGAAGTCCTTGCGAACACTAGAACCTGAATCTAGCGCGTCTGCCAATTCCGCCAGTTCCGCTGACGTCTGGATTTATACCACCGATTTACTATCTTGCAACAAACCCTAGAATTTGTCAATACCTTTTATCCGGAAAAGTGAACCGATACAAGGTACAATGCTTCATCGACTGACAATGAAGCGGGATTGCTAATCTAGACATTTAAAATCTTTCCTGTAGAATCAAAACCAAATTTAAAAAAAGCCACCCTATTCCGTGAAATTTGGAGGACAGACCTATTAACTCCCCTCTCAGCCTGACCGATACTTACTCTCTGCCCGAAGAAGACAAGTCAGTTTTGCACATTTGGGGTAGAGCTTCCTTGCAAGGGCACGTCAAGATTAGCGGCGCAAAGAACGCGGCACTAGCGATCATGGCAGGAGCCTTGCTGTGTCCTGAAGATTGCCGAATCCGTAACGTTCCCTCGCTTGTCGATGTCAAGCGCATGGGTCAAATTCTGTCGTCCCTAGACCTGAAGCTGGAATGGAATGGCGACATTCTCGACATCAACGCTAGCCACATTGGGCAATCAAAAGCTCCCTACGAGTTAGTTTCTCAGCTACGAGCTAGTTTCTTCATCGTTGGACCGATGCTGGCGCGACTGGGTGTAGCAAAAGTGCCACTACCTGGCGGTTGTGCTATCGGTGCCAGACCCGTCGATCTTCACGTCCGAGGTTTGCGGGACATGGGGGCAGATGTCCAAATTGATCATGGGATGGTCAATGCCCATGTAACTGGCAGCAATCGAAGATTAAAGGGAGCCAAAATTTATCTGGACTATCCCAGTGTTGGTGCGACAGAGACACTGATGATGGCGGCAACCCTAGCAGAGGGAGAAACAATCCTAGAAAACGCCGCCCAAGAACCAGAAGTCGTGGATCTCGCTAATTTCTGCATTGCAATGGGAGCCAAGATTCGCGGTGCAGGTACCAATACAATTGTGATTTCTGGTGTTCCCAGCTTACATTCTGTAGATTACAGCATCATTCCCGACCGGATTGAGGCGGGGACATTGCTCGTTGCAGGAGCAATTACCCATTCAGAACTAAGTCTGTCCCCAATTATTCCAGACCATCTCACGGCTGTGATTGCCAAGCTGCGAGAAATTGGAGCGACGGTACTCGAAGAAGCGCCCGACTGCCTGCGGATTATCGGAGGACAAACACACACGGCAACAGATATTGAAACATTGCCATATCCTGGATTCCCCACGGATATGCAGGCACAATTTATGGCATTGCTGACCCTCAGTGAAGGGGACAGCGTGATTAGCGAAACGGTTTTTGAAAACCGATTGCGTCATGTGGCAGAGTTGAATCGCATGGGTGCAGATATTCGCGTGAAAGGCAATCATGCAATTGTGCGGGGTGTGCCAATGTTATCGGGGGCACCTGTACTAGCTACTGATTTGCGTGCTTCGGCGGCGTTGGTTTTGGCATCGCTGGCGGCAGAAGGAAAAACAATCATTCGAGGATTGCAGCATCTAGATCGGGGTTACGAAAAACTGGAGGATAAACTACGGCAGCTGGGAGCTAAACTACAGCGGGTGCAGGATGATGACAGTTTGCCAGTTGAAAATTTAAAGGTTGAAGGTGACAGCCTGCCGGTTGAAGGTTTAACGGTTGAAAGTTGAAGGAAGGGTAATCGGTAATGGGTAGAGTGATGAGTGATGAGGTATTCATTCAAAACTCATAACTCAACACTCATAACAATTACCTTTTACCGAATTGTCTATTCCTTCACAATTTCTGTCAGCGCTGGTTTTAGGGTTGAATACTGATATTCAAATCTTTGGGACAAGGTGCGTTTTGGAAGAACTTGTTGCCCTTCCAAAACGACTTGGGCACCATCTCCTAAGAGACCTTCTAAAACAAAGCTGGGAACTGGTAGCCAGGAGGGTCGATTTAAAACTTCTCCCAAAGTTTGAGCCAATTCGTTCATCCGGACTGGATTCGGAGCTGTACCGTTTAGGACACCTTCAATTTCCGGATGGCTGAGTACAAATAGAATTAGATTCACTAAATCGTCTCGGTGAATCCAGGAGAACCACTGACGCCCTGAACCAATGGGGCCACCAGCAAACATTTTGAAGGGGGGAAGCATTTTGGCAAGTGCCCCTCCCATTCCTAAGACAATTCCAGTTCGCACAATTACTAGTCGCGTGCCGCTGTCTTTGACTTTTTGCGCTTCTGTTTCCCATTCTTTACAGACAGTGCTGAGAAAATCATTACCGGCTGAACTAGTTTCATCAAAGGCAGCCGTTTCGCTGGTGCCGTAGTAGCCGATTGCAGAAGAATTAACTAAGACAGCGGGCTTACGATTCGCTTGATTAATTGCTTCTACAATTTTTTGCGTCCCTAGCTTTCGGCTATTTAGGATCGTCTGCTTTTGTTCTGGAGTCCAGCGTTTTTCCGCAATCGGTTCTCCCGATAGATTCACCACAGCATCGCATCCAGCAATGGACTGTTGCCAGGAGCCTGATTCAGTGGGTGTATATGCAATGATTTCGAGATTGGGATAGGTGTTGGCAGGAAAGACTTGCTTCGCTTTCGCAGGGTTACGACTGAAAACCAAGATTTGATTTCCTTGAGCGTGTAGTCGTTCTACCAGACGAGAGCCGACAAATCCAGTTGCTCCTGTAATGGCTACTTTCATGCTTCTCTGGTTGCCTCGCTATCGGGGGTTTTTTTCGTGTCGCTGTAAGCCATACCATTGACCTCAGCATAGCGATTCATAAACCGCATAAATCTCTCCCAGTGGTCTTCTCGCTGAATTTCAAATTCGCAGTCCAACCGCTGAAAATCATCCCCTTCTGGTCCGCTGAAAACAAATTTTACAGAAGAAGGCTCAACGCTTATTTCACCTTCTTCATCCGTTAATCGCAGCCCATTAGAAAACTTATTTTTAAAGCTGTTGAATTTTTCTATGGCTTTCAGCTCGTTAAATGTCATCAATACCGTGCGGACTCCAGAACTGCGATTCCGCCGTAAGCTGACGTTACCGATTTCTTCAGGAATCCCTTCAAAAAATTGAATTAAGGGTGTATTAGAAGTCATGCACAAAATTAATGAAACTCATAAAGTAGTATACAAAAGTCAAATGCCCTCCGAGCGCTGACTCGGTGAGCTAGAGAGTTTAGAGGCGATCGCCTAAAATATTTTTGACAAGTTGTCGGTAAATGCGTCCTAAAACCGACATCCAAGGTAGGGAGATTTTTAACTCAACTTTTCCCTAACCAGATTCTGAGCAAGTAGCTTTAAATTTATTAATTACAGGGGTTGACTCCCGAAACTCGTCTTAGAAGCCCGAAGGAGCCTTGAAGATGGCTCTCCTTCACTCTATAGGGAAGGGGCTGGAGGTTGGGTCTGTATTGGACTCAACTGCAAACCGTTATCGTTGCTCAATCTTCGTCTTTCCTGTTCATCCTCCCATTCTTAACCATCCAAACACATCCCCTACTGTTAGCCGCAGTTCTGTTAACAAGTCTGGAACAGGTAGCACGTCGAATGCTTCCTGCAACAATCCCGGTTGCTGTCCGGGAGGATAAACTAGCACGGAGCGTTCGTCTGGATCGAGTAGCCAGCCTAATTTGCTACCGTGTTTGAGGCAGTGCAGGATATTTCCGGTTACTTTGGTTTGACTTTGTTCTGGAGAGAGAACTTCAATTGTCCAATCTGGAGCAGCCTGAAATACATTGGCAATATCTCCATTTTCATCAAGAGGGATTCTATCCCAAGCAAACACCGCCACATCTGGCACGATTGACCGTCCGCCGAAGGTACACCGCAATTCCGGAAAAGCTAGGGCAATTCGCTTAGCCTCGACCACCTCATTAATAACAGTGACTAGCTTTCCCTGTAACTTGCTGTGCTTCCCTTGCGGCATTGGCTTTTGGATGCTTTGACCCTTGATGTATTCGCTGGCTGGCTTAGTTTCTGGCAGCTTCAGAAACTCCTCTAGAGTCAAGGTTTTAGGAGGTGTATGTACCATAAGCGCTCGCATAAATGCCGCTACTATTACCCTACTCGTGCAGTTTCACTCCCCGAATTGACAAATCCAACAACTCTACCGGATGCATGATGGGAATTGCCTTTTCTTGCAGTTCTAAATGCTTGCTAATTTGGATCGTACAACCGGGATTTGCCGAAGCAATTAATTCAGCACCCGTATTCAGAAGATTTTCAACTTTTTGCTTACCCAATTCTCCAGCAACTTCAGGTTGCAGCATATTGTAAACCCCAGCACTGCCACAACATAACGCTGCATCCATCGGTTCTCGAAGTTGAACGCCTGGAATTTGGCGCAATAATTGGCGCGGTTGGACGCTAATTTTTTGCCCGTGCAATAAATGACAGGCATCTTGATAAACCAAAGTCAATGGTTGAGCGGAAAGTGGGGAAAGTTTCGCCGTTATTCCGGCTTCGTATAGAAACTCTTGAGCGTCTTTTACTTTAGCAGCAAATTTTACGGCTTTCTCTTGATAATCGAGGTCATCTTGTAGCAGGTGTCCGTATTCTTTTAAAGTATGACCGCAACCAGCAGCATTGATAATGATGGCATCAACGTTTGTACCTTCAAAACTATCAATCATTTGGCGCGCGATCGCTTTTGCTTGTTCTTCCTGTCCTTGGTGATGCGGCAATGCAGCACAACACCCCTGAGCCTTTGGAATCACGACTTCACAGCCATTGGCAGTTAATACCCGTACCGTTGCTTCATTGACCTTTGAGAAGAATAGACGTTGCACGCAGCCCAAAATAACGCCCACTCGATAGCGTTTCTCACCCTCAGCCGAAATCACCTCTGGTAGGGTATCTACAAAGGTTCTGGGAGTAATTTCTTGCAGATTTGATTCCATCGCTGCTAAGCGGGGAGAAAGGCGTTGGAGTAATCCAGTCGAACGAACTAATTTTTGCAAGCCTAATTTCTGATAAACCATCAGAGGCGCTAGCAAAACTCGCAGCCGATTAGGATACGGAAATAAGGAAAAAATTAGTTTTCGATACAACTTGTCTGGCAAACTGCGCGAATAATTGCGTTCAATTTGGGGACGCATGGCAGTAATTAGCTTGTCATACTGCACGCCAGAAGGACAGGTTGTGACACAGGCAAGACATCCTAAACAAGAGTCAAAATGCTGTACTGTTGCAGTATTTAGAGAAATCTCACCTTTATTGATAGCATCCATGAGATAAATTCTGCCTCTAGGAGAATCCATCTCTTTGCCAATCACCCGATAGCTGGGACAAGTAGATAGACAAAAACCGCAGTGAACGCAGCTATCAATTAACTTGGGATTGGGGGGATGATCGTTATCAAATCCGTTAATATTAATCGGGTTTGAGTCATCTAAATTTGTTAAAGAATTTTCTGATGTTTGCATGGATGAGTGTAATCTTCCCTACTTTTTGGACGGTGTTTTCTGCGATGAAAGCGCTTTGTTCACATTCCACCAATAAACCGACTTGGACTTAAAATATTTTCTGGATCAAATTGCGTTTTGATTTTCTGCATTAAATCCAGGGCGTTGCCGGTATAACCCCAGACATCTAGTTGCTGCTTCAAGAAAATCGGCGCTTCTAGAATTGTCAGAAACCCGCCGTGAGATTCACAGAGCGATCGCATCTGTTGTAAAAATGCGATCGCGGTTGTTTCAACAACGTCACCATTGCACCGCAATAGTCCCAACCCACTTCCAGCATGGATCAGACACATCACCGATGGGACATGGATTTGTAGATGAGTCAAAATGGTCGCGGCGGCAGTTGGTAATACTCCTATTTTGCAAGCGATCGCTGCCTCTGTGTGGGATGCCCACATTTGTTCTTGTAACTTCTGCCATAACTCAGCCTCATCGGCATCTGAATACAAGACACCCTGTAAACCGAGATGTTGCCCCACTTCCAACCATCGAGCGCACTGTTCCTTCACGCTCGGCGATACACTTTGAAAGCGAGCGATCGCACCAATGCCCTCCCCTAACCCTAAACTAGCCACAATTTGAGTGGATAGCAGGTCAACAGCCGTGGGCGTTAAGGCTGAAGCGAGCAACGTTTTGGTGGCTGCGGCAATTTTTTCGGCTGTACCAGTCAGCACTACGGTTGCAGATGCCTCCGGCAGAGGATAAACCCGAAACGTCACTTGACTGATAATCCCTAGGGTTCCAAAAGAGCCGGTAAATAGCTTCATCATGTCGTAACCGGCAACATTTTTTACCACCCGACCCCCGGCTTTGGCAATCTGACCATCGCTGCGGACGAAAGAAAGACCCAGTAGCATATCCCTCACCCCACCATAGCGTTGCCGGAAGGAACCGCCCCCAGCAGTCGCAACAATACCACCAACTGTGGCGTCTTTTGGATAGGCTGGATCGAGGGCGAAAAATTGACCTTGTTGCGCTAGAATCTTTTGCAGTTCGGCAAATTTCATGCCTGCTTCGACCGTAACGGTTAAATCGCCAACCGCATGAGCGATTAAGCGATTCAGACGTTCGGTACTGACAACCAAATTGACTCCATCTACCAATCCACCCCAACCTAGTTTGCTAGCGCTGCCACAGGGTAAGATGCCCCACCGATGCTGGTAGGCATAAGCCATAACCTGAGCGAGTTCTTCCTCGGTGCGGGGAGAAACAATGCAATCAAAGGTCGTTCCTGGTGCAATTGCTTGAGAGATTTGTGCTTTTCGAGTGGCTTCTATCTGTTCCCACGGCACAATCCCAGAGCTGGGGAGGAGACTTTCAAGTTTTTGGGCTACGCTATTCATTGCTTAAAAAAACATCTGTGCGATCGCACTCAGGTGGACATGAACACTAGCAAAACATAAGCACGGTACGCAAGTAACACTCAGTTCTCGACGTAACATCATTTAATTATTTAGTTATAAATTTATTTCTTTATATCTCAAGATAGATGCAGCACTTCATACTGGTATTTGTGGGGTCTATTTCTCTCTTTAGACAGGTTTAATTGAATGGTTCGACGAAAGAATATACCGGCATTACAGCAAGCAAGAAGGGCAGGGACAACCCGATCTTACGATAGGGAAAGCTTGCTAAATCGAATTACAACCCGAATTCGCCAATCTTTGGAGCTACAAGAGATTTTGGCGACAACAGCGCGGGAAATTCGCTCATTTTTAGACATGGATCGGGTCAAAATTTACCGATTTCACCCAGATGCCAGTGGAGAAGTAATTGCCGAATCTATAAATGGCGATTGTTTACCCTCTATGATGGGGCTGCGGTTTCCAGCGGAGGACATTCCGCCCAATGCTCGTGAGTTGTTTGTCAAAGTCCGCCAGCGAGTCATTGTCGATGTCATTTCTAGGCAGAAAACTCAAGAACAGTTAGATTGTCTATCAACCGGCAAAAATTTAGTAACTAGAGACATCCGCTATTCCCCAGTCGATCCTTGCCACGTCGAATATCTGACGACGATGGGGGTGAGTGCTTCTCTCGCCGTGCCAATCCTACATCAAAACAGCTTGTGGGGGTTGTTGGTGTGTCACCACGCATCCCGGCGCAAATTTAGCGAACAAGAATTACAAATTGTTCAACTGCTCGTGGATCAGGTGTCGATTGCGATCGCTCAGTCCAATCTTCTTCAAACCGCACGCGAACAAGCTCAGCATGAATCAACAATCAACCAAATTAGTAGTCTACTCCACTCTCCGCTAAAAATTTCAGAAATTCGGCAGACCGTTTTAGAAGAAACCGTTAGCGCCTTACACGGTGCTGCTGGCAGATTGTACATTACAGCAGATACAACAGGTCAGCCTGCTCAACTTTATACGACTGGCGAGCAGCCACTCCAAGCTTGGATTGAAGAAACTCCTTTTTGGCAACAAATTATCTCCGGGAAACCGAACAGCGTCGGTATCCCAGACAGTCCTTCTGAAAACAAATCCAAAGATAACCATCAAGATTTCAGTCATCAGAATCTCATTAATCACGCTTCTGACTCTTGGTTTTTACAGTCGGAATTTAATCCTCAAAATCATTTCCTTGAGTCTTCGCATAACAGCTACGGAGTAGCTAGGGAAATATCAAATTTTAAAAGTCAAAATTTTCTCTACACCATCCCCGATTTATATCAAGAACCACAACTAAAATATGCAGTCCCTGCTTTTGAGACAACGCCTATTCGCTCTATTCTGATCGTGCCTCTCAGTTATCATCAGCAATGCGTGGGGTGTCTCACCATCTTCCGGCATGAGATGAATACAGAAACCCTATGGGCAGGTCGTCAGAATCCCGACGAACGGAATGTCCGCCCCCGCCAGTCATTTGAAGCATGGCGAGAAATCACCCAAGGACAGGCTAAAGAGTGGACACAAGAAGAACTCAAGCTGGCTCAATCGGTGGGAATCCACCTCTACATGGCAGTGATGCAAAGGCGAGTAGAGGATACAATCCGACATCAGGCGTCTCATGACCTCTTAACGGGTTTGCCCAACCGGCTGTTATTCAATGACCGACTCTCTCTAGCGCTGGCAAGCACTCATCTGAATTGCGGCGATATGCTGGCAGTGGTGTTTCTCGACCTGGATGGTTTCAAAACGATTAACGACACGCTCGGTCATGCCGTAGGCGATCTACTGCTGCAATGTGCGGCTCGACGCCTCACAGATTGCCTGCGAGAAACCGACATTGTTGCCCGTTGGGGTGGGGATGAATTCACCATTATGCTCTCCCCAATCACTTGTTTGGACGATGTTACCAAGATTGCGAAAAGAATTCTGGGTGCCCTAAACGTTCCTTTTCATTTTGAAGATGTAGAGACTTATCACGATACCTCTTTACACATCAAAGCGAGTTTGGGGATTGCTTTAGCTCCTTATGATGGGGAAGACGCAGAAACGCTGTTAAAAAACGCCGATGCTGCGATGTACAGAGCCAAGCAACAAGGGCGCAATAATTATCAGCTATATACACCAGCCCTAGGGGCAAAAGCACTGGAACGGCTGAAATTAGAAAACCGACTTTACAAAGCCTTAGAACGTGAGGAATTTCTGTTGCACTACCAGCCGCAGGTAGACTTAAAAACAGGTCAAATCGTGGGCATGGAAGCGCTGATTCGCTGGCAATCTCCCGAACTAGGCTTAATTCCTCCTTATCAATTTATTCCTCTGGCAGAAGAAACGGGTTTGATCTCTCCGATTGGAGAATGGGTTTTGCGAACAGCTTGCAGGCAAAATCGTCTTTGGCAATCACTTGGAGTGCCGCCAATCCGGATTGCCGTGAATCTTTCAGGGCGTCAAGTTCAGCAACCCACTTTAGTAAAAGTTGTTGAGCAAATTCTAGCTGAAACTGAGTTGGAACCTCGTTATCTGGAACTCGAAATTACTGAGAGTATTGCAATGCAAGATGTGGAATGGACAATTTCTGTGTTGCAGAAGTTGCAGGAACTGGAAATTCACATTTCAATGGATGATTTTGGGACTGGTTATTCTTCACTGAGCTATCTAAAACACTTTCCGCTCAATACGCTAAAAATTGACCGCTCATTTATTCGCGATCTCATGACGAATACTCATGATGCTGCGATTATTAAGGCAGTTATGGCACTGGGTCACGGACTCAATTTAAAAGTGATTGCTGAGGGTGTTGAAACAGTAGAACAATTGGATTTTTTGTACTCAGTTCAGTGTGATGGTTTGCAGGGTTATCTGTTTAGTCCCCCGGTTCCGGCGGAAGCGGCAACAGAGATCCTGAAATCTAAAAGGTTAAAAAATCAAAGTTAGAGATTCTCAGTTTGTAGGACAGGGCGATGTTATCAATGATTCTGGTGTACTCTAACGCGAAGAGCTGCGTCTAGCAGTATCCCTTGACGCGATCGCGTCCCTCTTTTTTCGCTTGATATAGTGCTTCATCGGCTGCTGCAATCAGCGCTGCCGGTGAAGAGGTTAAACTGGGAACTATGCTGGCGACACCCAGACTCAGCGTGACGTAGGGGCTAACTGGGGAGTGGACGTGGACAATCTCTAAGCTTTTGACCATTGAACGGATCGACTCGGCGATGTAATTGGCACCCGCAGAGGGAGTGTTGGGCAAAATTAAGGCAAACTCCTCGCCTCCATAACGGGCAACTAAATCGGTTGAGCGCTTTAGCATCAACCGAATCGCACCAGCAACCTGTCGCAAACAGCTATCTCCAGCTTGATGACCGTAGGTATCGTTGTAAATTTTAAAACAGTCAATATCGCAGAAAATCAGCGATATTGGCGCTTGTTCTCGTCCCAGCCGCCGCCACTCTTGGGCAAGATATTCGTCAAACCTGCGCCGATTTGCCACCTGAGTTAAGCCATCCAGAGAAGCGATACACTGCAACTCCCGGTTGGCTTCCTCCAGCTGTTTAAAGAGGGAAGACTGCTGAATTGCGATCGCTAACCCGACGGACAATTGTTGCAACAACTTAATTTCATAAGGCTCCCAGTGACGAGATCCAGAGCATTGATGGACGCAGAGTATCCCCCACAAATGAATTTTGGCGGCTGGATTGGATAAAGAGGGACGGAGTGGGGCGGGATTGTTGCTATTCGATTCATTATTCGCTTCTCGGTTGCTTCCTCCCTGTTCCCGAATCAAGATTGGCACCATCAAATTTGCCCGAATTCCTGCCCCTGCGAGTAACTTCACGTAACTCGCAGGCAGATCCGCTTGGTAAATATCATCCACCGCTGACACATACCCGGTGGTTTGAAATTTTTGGATATATTCCGTCTCAAAGCAGGGGTCATACAGCGAGACATCCAGAATCGATTCACAACCGGGTGCAACAGATTCGACGACAAAGCAGGCACCGCGAGCATCGAGCCGATAGAGAGCAACTCGTTCGGCTGGCAGAAAGTTTCGCACCTCTGCAACCGCTGTGTTGAGGATTTCGTTTAAATGCAACGATTGGCGGATGCGCCCTTGTATTCTTCCCAGCAAGCGCTCTCGCTCAATAGAAGAGCGTAATGCCTCCTCAGTTCGCGTCCGTTCTGTAATGTCAAGAAAACTCCAAACCCTGCCAATGATTTGTTCGCCGAGTCGGTACGGTGTGGAGTAGCGCTCAAAGATTTTCCCGTTTTTTAATTCCAGAATGTCGTATGCCTTAGTTTCTGGTTGCCTGGAAAGTTCCCAAACCTGCTTTAGAAAGGCTTCTGGCTCTTTTAACTGGTCTTTAAGAAAGACGATTTGTTCGTTAGCGCGAGGCGAGCCGATTAGGTCTTCGGGAACCTCCCACATCTGAAGAAACTTCTGATTGTAGCTGACAATATCTCCTTCTAGGCTGACTGCAACGATGCCGTCAGCAGTTGATTCAAGCGTGGCGCGCAGCAGAGAAAGCGATTTCTCAACTTTTTCCTCTGCGGTTTTACGCTCTGTAATCTCAATGTAAGCGATCGCAACGCCATAATCTTTGAGAGGAATGGGAATCGCAGTGACGTTAAGCCAGGTGATTTCATCCTGGTCATTTACAATCCCGATTTCTCGATTTTCAATCACCTTATTTTCTTTTAACGCCCGAACGCTAGCAAATTCTTCCGGTGGCATCGAGCTACCATCCGGTCGAACGATTCGCCATTCTTTGCTGTCGCACCTTCTATTTTTATGGTTTTCAATAGATAACTTTAGAATTCTTTCTGAAGCTTGGTTGGCTTCAACAATATTGCCGTTATTATCGGTAATGGAAATGCCAATTGGGAAGCATTGAAAAAGAATTTTATATTTTTCTTGACTTTCTCTTAACTCAGCTTCTGCTTGCTGGCGTTGGCTAATATCGCACGAAACAGCGATAATTTCTTGCACTGCTCCTGTATCCGGATGGCGGATAGTTCGGAGCGTAGTTTTAAACCAAATGTAATAACCTTGCCGATGACGAATTCGGTAGCTAATTGTGTTGATTTCTTGAAAATTTAGTTGAGTTGGATGTTCTCTTAAAGCAACCGGATCATTCTGAGCAAATTGCTCTATCAGGACTAAATCTTGCGGATGGCAAAATTCAAGCACCGAGCGTCCCAGAAGTTCATCCGGCTTATATCCCAGTAAAATACTGCATACAGGTGAAACGTAGAGGTAAACACCTTCCGGAGTATGAGTGGAAATCATGTCGGTGCAGTCTGATGCCAGCAATCGGTCACGAGTTTCCCGCTTAGACAATTCTAAGTTTGAATAGCCGAACAAGTTTTCCGGTTTTGGGTTATGGCGATCGCTAACGACTGGCATCAGACTGGTTGGCGTCATGATTCCGACCAGTTGACCGGATTCATCCTCTACAATCAACAGATGGCGAATCTGATGGTGGTAAAATAGTCGGCTGATGGTTTGAATATCTTGTACTTGGGATTCGTTCAGGGTAATCAGCGGCTGGTTCATTAGTGCAGCGATCGCTACACCTTTAATGTCTCTACCTAGAGCCGTGACTCGAACCAAATCCCGTTCTGTAAAAATCCCGATGGGGGTTTGTTTCGCTAGTTGTGTTGGTTTTTCCGCTGTTACCTGCTCATTTACCACGATGACACAGCTAGCCCGCGCCCGACTCATCAATGCGATCGCTTCTGTGGCTAGCGTGTCAGGAGTTACCGTCAGAGGGTTGCGATCAATTGCTTGATGGAGCGGTAAAGCGTAAGGGTGGAGCATAGAGAACATATCATTAGTTTCTTTAATAGAATTAACCATTCTTATTAATTATTTTAATTTTTAATTGAACGAAGCGGAACCGTTTGCTGGGTAATGTGGTAGGCAGTAAGCATAGATGTGGCGATTGAATCGCATCTGAGTAAACGACTATGGCTTTACAGATAGCTTTTTAAGCAATGAAACAATTGTATTTTGTAATAAAAAAACCAGCTAGCTAAAAATTCTCACCAAATAAAGGGCTGAAGGCATTAACATTCTTTATCAACTTTCCTGCCAAACCCGGACAAGACAGCAATTAACTTATAAAAAAAATCTGAAATCTGCTGCCAAGGGTGCCTTAAAACAGAATGGTATTTCCTCAAAGGTTAACCCGATCCGTCGCATTGCCAACGCTAGTTAGTCAAAAATCTTCGCTCTATCACTGAAAAGCTAGCTATGTTCGTGCCTACGAACCCCTTTGGCTCATGTCTCTTAGAGAATGAATTCCAGCAGCCAGCACAAAAAATCAACCGATCTAGAACAATCCTATTTGAGTTGTGAGATGCTAGCGGTTCAAACCCCCAGCTTCTCCCTCAAACTCAGGAATCTCGCCTTTCTCGAATCCTTGAGGACTGCTTTAATTAAGTTTAGATATTTCTTTCTTGAAACAGGTCGAAAAGTATTCGCTGGCTTTTATCCTCAACAATCAAAAATTTTATCAAATCTCCCTTTTGACCTTATTTTTTCGCCTTAGCATAATTTTCAAAAAACTTTGTATTTATTGGAACAAAATACTCGTTAATGCTAAACGCCTATAACCTTTCACGAAGTAAACCATAAAAACTTATAAGTGCTTATGTAAAATAAATTACACATAATAAAAAGTAGAATAAGCTAAAACAAAAGTCAAGAAAACAAGAGAC